>JANNNL010000438.1:0-11457 GCA_031398525.1 Actinomycetes bacterium
AAGTACGGCGACAGGTAGCCCTTGTCGAACTGCATGCCCTCGGTGAACTCCAGCTCGGTGCCGAACGTATTCGACTCCTCGACGGTGACGACACCGTCCTTGCCGACCTTGTCGATCGCCTCGGCGATGACCGCGCCGACCGACGGATCGGCGGCCGAGATGGTTGCCACGGCGGCGATGTCGGACTTCTCGTCGACGTCGCGGGCCTGCTTGGCGATGTTCGCCACGGCGACGGCAACAGCCTTCTCGAAGCCCTTCTTGAGGCCCATCGGGTTGGCGCCGGCGGCGACGTTGCGCATGCCTTCGCGGACCATCGCCTGGGCGAGCACCGTTGCGGTGGTCGTTCCGTCACCGGCGACGTCGTTGGTCTTGGTGGCGACTTCCTTGACGAGCTGCGCACCCATGTTCTCGAAAGGATCGTCGAGTTCGACTTCCTTCGCGATGGATACACCGTCGTTGGTGATCGTCGGCGCACCGAACTTCTTGTCGAGAACGACGTTGCGACCCTTCGGCCCGAGCGTGACCTTGACCGTATTGGCCAGTTTGTTCACTCCGGCTTCGAGGGCGCGACGCGCCTCGTCATCAAATTTGAGCATTTTCGCCATGTGGGTTCAGCTGCTCACTTCTCGACGATGGCGAGAACGTCACGGCTGGAGAGGATCAGAAGATCCTGGCCATCGATCGTGATCTCGGTGCCACCGTACTTGGAGTAGACGACGGTGTCGCCGACATTGATGTCGAGGGCGATGAGTTCGCCACTGGTGTCGGACCGCTTGCCCGGGCCAACGGCCAGGACGGTGCCCTGCTGGGGCTTCTCCTTGGCGGTGTCGGGAATCACGAGACCTGAAGCGGTGGTCATCTCCGCTTCGTTGGCCTTCACGACAATACGGTCTTCGAGGGGCTTGAGAGCCATGTGCGGGGCCTCCATCTACTGGCGTTAGCACTCGGACGTTGAGACTGCTAAGGGTACGTGACAACTACCCCCGTTAGCAACCGGGACCTTCGAGTGCTAATCAAGTGGCGGGTTCGTCGTCCGCTGGCGCTTCCTCCTCGCGCCGCTTGTTCGCTACGCCTGGCGGCGCTTCACGCTCACGGCATGCCGGACAACCTCCGGCCGGGCTTAGTGATTGAGGCCCCTTTGGTATGTCAACCCGAACTGGTCGGGCGGCGTTGTAGTGGGCATGGAGGCAACGATGATGGGCGACGGCGTGACGATTGAGCCCGTGGTGTTGTTCGAGGATTTCTATGCGGAGCATTACCGCGGCGCGTTGGCGCTGGCCTGGACGCTGACCGGGAGTCGCAGCAGCGCCGAGGAACTCACCCAGGACGCGTTCGTCGAGGTCTACCGCCGCTGGGGCGCGATCAGCGCGATGGATAATCCGGGCGGCTACATCCGCCGGGTCGTGTCGACGCGGGCGGCCAGTCGCTGGCGCCGGCTCGGGCGCGAGGCCGCAGTGCTCACCCGTTTCGTCAGTCGGGCGTCGGACGTCGCACCGGAACCTCCACCGCCCGACGACGAGTTCTGGGCCGCGGTGCGCTCACTGTCGCCCCGCCAAGCTCAAGCCGTCGCGCTGTTCTACCTGGAGGACCTGTCGCTGGCCGAGATCGCTGACACCGTGACCCTCGGCGGTCACACGGGATACCGCCTGGTGATCGCAGAGGCCGGTGGTGCACCGTTCTCGTTTGCTTGGCAGGAGGGGGGTCTGACGTTCTACGCGATTGGATTCATGGATCTCGCCAACGTCGACCGAGTTCTGGCGAGTCTCGGGCCGGTGGACGACGCGGCCTGGCAAATCATGTTGCAGCGCACCGAGGACTTGCCGAACGGGATGTCAATGGAGGGAGTTGACGGGTAGGCGAATCTGGTCGTGGATTGGTATCGATGTTGATACGAATCCACGACCAGAAGTTGCGCCCGCCGACCGACGTACTCAAACGAGGGGTAAGCCGGAGGGTGACACAGAGCGGTCGTACACTGGTTCGTATGTCCGTTGACGATGCGCCCGGGGTTTTTGGTGTGGGCTTGAACCCCGATCAGCTCGATGCGGTGGTCCATATGGACGGGCCGTTGCTGGTGGTGGCGGGGGCGGGGTCGGGCAAGACGCGGGTGCTCACCCACCGGATTGCGCACCTGGTCACCGAGCATCGGGTCAGCCCGATGCGGATTCTGGCAATCACGTTTACCAATAAGGCCGCCGACGAGATGCGGCACCGCGTCGCCGAGTTGATCGGTGAAGTGGCCAAGCGGATGTGGGTCTCGACGTTCCATTCGGCCTGCGTGCGGATTCTGCGTCGCGACGCCGACGCGCTCGGCTACCCGAAGACCTTCTCGATCTACGACCAGTCCGATGCCCAACGGCTGACCAGTTACGTGATCCGCGACCTCGGCCTCGACCCGAAGCGCTTCACCGCCCGGGGCACCCACGGCGCGATCAGCCAAATGAAGAACGACCTGACCACGCCCACGCAGGCGACCGATCGGGCGGCGAACATCTTCGATCGCAAGATCGCCGACGTCTTCCGGGAGTACCAACTGCGCCTGGAGCGGGCCGGGGCGATGGACTTCGACGACCTGCTCGGTCTCACCGTCAAACTGTTCCGCCAACACCCCGAGGTGCTCAACAAGTACCAGGAGCAGTTCGAACACGTCCTCGTCGACGAATACCAAGACACCAATATCGCCCAGAACGAACTGGTCCTCATGTTGGGTGCGAAGAGTGGCAATGTGACCGTCGTGGGTGACAGCGATCAGTGCTTGCCGCCCGGCACGATGGTGTGCACTATCGATGGGTTGAAGCCAGTCGAGACCATCGCCGTTGGTGCGGAGGTGCTCGGGACGGGCGGCGCACTTGGCCTGACATCAGGGCAGGTCACGCACGTGAAGGTCGGGCATTTCACCGGTCGGATGGTGACGGCGCGGATCGGGGAGCACACCATCTCCGGTACGCCGCATCATCTGGTTCCCGCCCAGGTAACGCATCGTCCCTCCGATCACATCATCTATCTCATGTATCGCGCCGATCGAGGATGGCGCATCGGACGGACCTCGGCGGTTCGATCCAGTCGCGCCGGTCAGCTGGTTGCCGGGTACCGCATTCAATGCAACCAGGAACATGCCGATGCGCTGTGGATTCTCAAGATCTGCGACGACCTCGGCGAGGCGGCGTTCACCGAGTCGTGGCTCGCAGCTGAGTACGGTTTGCCAATCACGTGTTTCCACGGAGTGGGCCGCGAGTTGGCCATGTCCGAGACGCAGATCCGTCGGTTGTACGACCGGCTCGACACCGACACCAGGGCCAAGTGGTTGATGGACGAGTTTGACCTGCACCCGGAGTTTCCGCACTACCGACCGCAGAACGGCGAGCGCCGCCAGAGCGTGAGCCTGACGATGTTTTCCGACCATCGGTCGGGCGACGTCGGGTACCACCGGCTGCAATGGAGTTCCAACCGCAGCGATGTCGCCGAGACGTTGCGGGTGGCTGGCTACCAGTTGCGATGGGGTCGGACCGATTCGCTTCGGTTCGAGACCTCCCGCAAGGACTACGTCGAGGCGCTCGACATCGCCAAGCAGTTTGCCGACGCTGGTGGTCTGGCGATCCGTCGGCGTATGGCGATCGGCGGGGAGATCTACGACCTGACGCCGCTTTCCCACCTTCGGCCGGGCATGACCGTGTTGGTCGCAAGCGGAGACGGTCTCGTCCCGGCCATGGTCGACGAGGTGACGTCGGACCGTCACGACGGCCCGGTGTACGACCTCGAGGTCGATCGCATCCACAACTACGTGGCCAACGGCGTCAGCGTGCACAACTCGATCTACCGCTTTCGAGGCGCTGATCTGCGGAACATCTTGCAGTTCGAGGAGGCGTTTCCCGACGTCACGACGGTGATCCTCGATCAGAACTACCGCTCGACGCAGACGATCCTCGACGCCGCCAACGCAGTCATCGACCACAACACGGCGCGTAAGCCCAAGAGTCTGTGGACGCAGTCGGGTCATGGCGACAAGATCACCCGTTACCACGCCGAGGATGAGGGCGACGAGGCCCGCTGGATCTCGCGCACCATGCACGATCTGCATAACACCGATGGCATGCGGTGGGGCGAGATGGCGATCTTCTATCGCACCAACGCCCAGAGCCGCATGCTGGAGGAGTCGCTGATGCGCTCGGGCGTGCCCTACAAGGTGGTCGGCGGCACGCGGTTCTACGACCGCAAGGAGATCAAGGACGCGATTGCCTACCTGAAGGCCGTGATCAACCCGGTCGATGAGGTAGCGATCAAACGGGTGCTCAACGAACCCAAGCGCGGCATCGGCGACACCACCATCGGCCGGCTCGACGCGTGGGCGGGGGCCAGTAGCGTTCCGTTCATCGAGGCGCTCCGCCGATCCGGCGAGGCGGGGGTCAGCGGTGCGGCAATCCGGGGGATCAGCCGGTTCCTGGAGTTGCTCGACCGGCTGACCGAAGCGCTCGGCACCCTCGGCCCTGGCGACCTGATCCAGACCGCCTTGGAGGAGAGCGGCTACCTGGCGGAACTGGAAGCCGACAACTCGGTCGAATCCGCCGGCCGGCTGGAGAACCTCGGTGAGCTGGTCGGTTCGGCCGCCCAGTTCGAGACAATCGGTGAGTTTCTCGAGCAGGTCTCGCTCGTCGCCGACACCGACCAGATCGACGGAGATGAGTCGAAGGTCATCTTGATGACGCTTCACTCAGCCAAGGGTTTGGAGTATCCGGTGGTGTTCCTGATCGGGGCCGAGGAGGGCATCTTCCCGCACATCCGCGCCCTCACCGATCCCGACGAATTGGAAGAGGAGCGGCGACTTGCGTACGTCGGGATCACTCGGGCTCGCCAGAAGCTGTACATCACCCATGCATGGAGTCGCACCCTGTTCGGCACCACCAACTACAACCCGCCCTCTCGGTTCATCGACGAGATCCCGGCCGATCTGATCATCTCGGTGGGCGGTCCGAAGAGCTACGGGCGGTCGAGCTACCGGAACCAACGCGACGACTGGGGCTCGTCGCGCGGATCGTCTGGCTCTGGGCGTCGCGAGACAGAATCGTCGAACTCGTTCGGTCGGTCAGGTCGGGACGGCGACACCGACGCCCACCGGGAGCGGGTCGTCGATGCCGCGCTTGCCGCGGGAAAACGCGCCGTCGAGCCGACCAACGCCCAGGCGCTCGATTTCACGATCGGCGATGACGTGCGTCACGCCAAGTACGGCGACGGGGTGATCGTCGGCCTGCGGGGGACCGGCGACAACACTGAAGCGCGTATTCGCTTTCGTGACGTCGGCGAGAAGAGCTTCGTGCTCGCCTGGAGTCCTGTCGTCAAAATCTGAATTCACGTACTGTGATGATCATGCGGGCCGATCGACTCAGTTTCTCCAGAATGTGATTTTTGGTGGTCAGCTAGTACACAGAGTGCGTGCTCGTTGAACTAATCTCCAATCTTTCTCGGTGGGGCGTCAGATATGCGGGTCAATCGATACGGAACGTCACGCCTGTGGAGCGCCCGGCGCGCCGCCGGGGGCGATCCGGCCGCACTACCAGCCGATCCTGCGTACCTCCGACGGGCTCTGTGTCGGCTTTGAAGCGCTCGCTCGGTGGGATCATCCGCGGCTGGGGGTTCTGCACGGGTCGGCGTTCCTTCCTCGGGCCCTTGACCGCGGCTATGTCGCAACGATCGACCGTCAGATGCTGCAGGCGGTGGTGCTGGATCTGCCCGTGCTACTGCGGCCATTGGTTGTCGAGCACCCGTTCGTCTCGATGAATCTCTCGCCCTGGCGACTCGAACAACGCGGGTTTGCACTCGAGGTGCTCACGGGACTCGCCGATCTCGGAGCCAGTGGATCGGGTTTGGTGTTCGAAATCTCGGCGACCAGCGGTGTCTTCAATTGGGGGGTGTTGAAGGCCAACGTCGAGTGTCTGCGGGAGAACGGATTGGCGATAGCCCTCGACGACTTTGGCGACGGTTGCGGTGACTTGGGGTTCCTCTGCGAACTCGACATTGATCTGGTGAAGCTCGACATGCCGCTGATCTCTGCCGGGATGCGGTCCGAGCGGGGTGCGGCCGTCATGGCAGGGGTCATCCAGACCGCCCGGGCCACCGGGGCGCAGATTGTCGCCGAGGGGGTCGAGACGTTCGAGTGGATCCCAATTCTTGGCGAGTTGGGAATCGACTATGTGCAGGGCTTTGGCATTGGCTACCCAGCACCGGTGTCATTGGCCACAGGTCTGAGGGCCTGGCGTGGTTGAATCTGTGTCATGAAGGCCGTGGTGTTGGTGGAGAGTCTGACCGGGAATACGCGCAAGGCTGGCGAGTTGATCGCCCGCAAGCTGCAGCAGGAGCGTGTCGGCATCACCGACGTCTGCGCCGTCCGCCAGCCCGACTATGCCGCCATCCAAGCGGCCGACCTGGTGGTCGTGGGTACGTGGGTGCACGGGTTGTTCGTCGTTGGTCAGGCCCCGTGGGGTGCCGGAGCCCTGGCGAAGTTGCCCGCAATGACCGGCAAGCGCGCCGTCGCGTTCTGCACGTTCGCCCTCAACCCCGGCAAGTCCCTCGACGTGATGACCCGAATCCTCGAAACACGCGGGGCCGAAGTCATCGGCGGACTGGCGCTCAATCGCGGCAAGCTCGACGCACACACCGACGAGTTTGTCGGGCGTCTCCTCGACGCCACCGCCTAGCCTTTCCGGGATGACCGGCAACCTCGTATTGCTTCGCCACGGCGAGAGCACCTGGAATCAAGCGAATCTGTTCACCGGGTGGCATGACGTACCGCTCTCTGAAAAGGGGGTGCTGGAGGCATCGGCCGCCGGGATCACCATGCGCGACGCCGGGCTTCGATTCGACTTTGGTCACACGTCATTGCTTGAGCGCGCCGTGGTCACTGCGCACCTAGCGCTGACATCGCTCGGCCAAGTATGGCTGCCCCTGCAGCGGTCGTGGCGGTTGAATGAGCGTCACTACGGTGCGCTGCAGGGTCTCGACAAGCAGGAGACCACTGCTCTGCACGGAGCCGATCAGACCTTATTGTGGCGCCGCTCGTACGACGTGCCGCCGCCGCCAGTGGATACCCGGAATCCCGAGCACCCGGCCGCCGACGCCCGCTATGCGCACTTGCCCCCCGACGTTCTTCCCGCCAGTGAGTGTTTGGGTGACGTCGTTGTTCGGGTGCTGCCGTATTGGCATGACGTTGTTGCCCCGCAACTTTTGGCCGGGCTCAATGTCGTCGTGGTTGCCCATGGCAACTCACTGCGAGCCCTTGTGAAGCACTTGGAGGATGTCTCGGACGACGACATCGCCGACTTGAACATTCCCACCGGAGTGCCCCGACGGTATTGCTTCTCTGAGCGCTTGACAGTCACTGAGGTGGCATATCTGGGTGACCAAGCGGCCATCGCTGCGGCTGCTGCTGCGGTCGCCAGTCAGGCCACAAGCACGAAGAGTGCCATTTAGTCAAGCGTCACTTCATTGCGTGATATTCTCTCTCGCATGAATAGGCCGCATCGCACCAAATGGGCCGATTGCCTCTGGTGGATGCCCTGCCACGCTCCGTACTGTCGCACTGAGGGTTCCATTCCGGACCTCAGTTGGTATGAGGACGACCAATGACCATCGCAGAGCATCCCGAGGAGGTGGCCGACTTGACGCTCGACTTCAGCACCCCGGGTCCGGGGCCGGGTCCGTCGGTGGAGCGGGTGACCCGTCTCGGCCTCAGGGCGATCGTCAGCGATCTCATCTGCCTGGCGGTTGCATGGATTCCCGCGCTGGCGGTCGGCCACCGCACGCAACGTAGTTCGGCCACGAGCTGGATGCTCGTCGGCTGCGCGATGTTGCTCGGGTACTGGCAGCTGCAGGCCAAGGAGCTCTATCTCGCCCGCGTGGCGATGGTCCGGACGATCGAGATGTCTCGATTGTTCCGGGCGATGCTGCTCATGTTCGGCGGCATGCTCATCATCCGAAGCCTGAAATTCGGGACTGACCTGCGGGTATATGAACTGGTCATCGGCACGTCGGTGTCCTTCCTGTTGCTGCTCGTCACCCGTAGCGCCTTTCGCATCTGGCTCGCCAACAAGCGTCGCGCCGGGTATCTGGTCCGCGAGATTCTGATCATCGGGGCGAACGAAGAGGCCGCCGATCTCATCGACCTGATCGCCGATCATCCTGAGGCCGGCTACCGCGTGGCCGGCGTTGTCGGCAGCAGAGCCGATGCGCTGCAGCATCGCCTGCACCACCTCTGGAAGGGTGAGGCCGAGGATGCTCTGGCTGTGATGCGCGGAACCAACATCAACGGAGTAGTGATGGTGATCGGAGCGCTCAACTCCAATGCCGTCAACGACCTCGTGCGTGAACTGCAGGAGAAAGACGTCCACATTCATCTGTCCAACGGTGTGCGTGGGATCAACTTCCGTCGTTTGCGGGCCGCCCCGATTGTTCACGAGCCCCTCTTCTACGTTGAGCAATCCGAGATGCGTCGCGGTCAGATGATCGCCAAGCGAGCGCTCGACCTGGTGGTAGCCGGCGTGGCCTGCCTGGTGCTCAGCCCCGTGCTACTACTGATCGCCGCGGTCACGAAACTCAGCGACGGCGGTGGTCCGGTGTTCTTCCGGCAAAAGCGCGTCGGGCAAGACGGCCGGTTGTTCATGGTGCTCAAGTTCCGTTCGATGGTCGTCGATGCCGAGGCGCGACTCGAAGCCCTGCAGAAGATGAACGAGCGCACCGGGCCGCTGTTCAAGATGGACCGCGACCCGAGGGTTACCCGGTTCGGTCATTTCCTGCGCGAGACGAGCCTCGATGAGCTCCCGCAGTTGTTCAACGTGCTCAAGGGTGAGATGAGCCTTGTCGGCCCCCGACCGGCCCTACCGGCCGAGGCGGAGCACTTCGACCAGCGACTGCTTGACCGCACCAAGGTGCTGCCCGGCATCACCGGTCTGTGGCAGGTCGAGGCCCGCGACAACCCGTCGTTCTCGGCGTACCGCCGCCTCGATCTGTACTACGTCGACAACTGGTCGATCCACCTCGACCTGATCATCTTGCTTGGTACGGCCGAGCAGTTGATCGCCAAGGTGCTGCGGATGGTGCGACCAGGCAAGGGCCAGTTGGTCGACGCGACGCCCTCGGAGATTGCTCGTCCCGAGGCCGCCTAGCCTCCGTTGTCGGGCCATCGTCCAAGCGCCGCTCGCGAGCGGTCTATGATCCCGCGATGTCGAAAAAAGCGATGCTTGAGCACCTGCGGAACGTTACGTTGTTCTCTACCTGCTCCAACAAGGACCTGGAGAAGATCGCCAAGGCGAGCGACGAGGTCACCCTGAAGGCAGGCACGGTGATTGTCGACCAGGGTCAGACCGGTCGCGAAGCTTTCGTGATGATCAGCGGCTCGGCAACGGTGCGCCGAAATGGCAAGAAGGTCGCGACTCTCGGCCCCGGTTCGGTGATCGGGGAGCTATCGCTGCTCGACCACGGTCCCCGTACGGCCACCGTCGTCTGTGATGAGGACTCCGACGTGCTGGTGATCAGCCAGCGCAACTTCATCGGCGTGCTCGACGAGGTTCCAGCCTTGGCTCACAAGCTGCTCTCCAGCCTGGCCGGCCGTATTCGTGATTTCGATCGCAAGTACTACGGCTGAAGGACGGTCGCCGTCTGGCCGGTGGCGATCCAAACCGAGGACCAGGGCAGCGACGACCAGGAGTTGGCCGAGCAGCGCCACTCACAGGCGTCAAGAACGGGCTGGTGCGGGGGGCTGGCCCATCGTCACATCGCGCCGTCTTCGGTCTGGGTAGCGCGCGAGCGGTAGTTTCTCTGGCGTCATGAGTACGCATGCTGACTCCGGCGCGACCGAGCCCACAGGCCCCAAGCGCATCAAACCACACCAACTGGCCCTCGGGTTCGGGATCTTCATGGGTCTGTTCACCGTGGTGTCGGGCATCATCCCGCTGATCACCAAGTGGCACGACGAATCGTCGGTGCAGCGTGAGGTGTTCACCAGCGTTCCCGGCCCCATCCAGGTGGTGTTCTACACCGTCGTGCCGATCGCGATCATGTGGGGAGCCTGGGCGTTCTCGCAGCGGATGCGTAACTGGGAGCGCGGCGGCCCCGATCGTCGCAAGACCACGCCGAAGAACGTCAAGCGCCGTCTGGCCGACTTCCGCGCCGGCGTCTATATGCGCACGTTGCTGCGCGATTCGGCCGCCGGATTGATGCACTCGCTGATGTACTTCGGGTTCCTGATTCTCCTCGGCGTGACGACGGTGTCGGAAGTCGACCACCAGATGCCCGAGAGCCTCAAGTTCCTTCACGGCCGTACGTACCAGGCGTATGCGCTGGTCGGCGATGCCGGTGGCCTGATGTTCCTCGCCGGCATCGTGTGGGCGATTGTGCGGCGTTACGTGCAGCGCCCGTACCGCATCCGCATCAAGACCAAGCCCGAGCACGCCCTGATCCTCGGCACCTTCCTGCTCATCGGCGTGTCGGGCTTCCTCGCCGAGGGTTTCCGTATCGCCGAGCAGACCCGCCGTGGCGTCTCGACCAGCTTCGAGAAGTGGTCGTTCATCGGCTACCCGCTGTCGCAACTCTTCGACGGCGCGGGTGCCAGAACGCTCGACACGTGGCACATGGTGTTCTGGCTGAGCCACGTCGCCGGGTTCATTTTGTTCCTGATCATCCTGCCGATCACGATGCTGCGTCACATCTTCACCTCGCCGCTGAACATGTACCTCAAGGACCGTGAGCGGCCCAAGGGTGCGATGAAGGCAATGCCGAACCTGACCGAGACCTCGCTGGAATCGTTTGGTGCCTCGGTCGTCGAAGACTTCACCTGGAAGCAGCTGCTCGATACCGATGCCTGCACGATGTGCGGCCGGTGCACCTCGGTGTGTCCGGCGCATGCCACCGGCAAGCCGCTCGACCCCCGCGAGATCGTGCTCAAGGCCGGCGAGGTGATGGCCGCATCGGCGCCCCACGGCCATGTCTCGCCCCCGATCGGCGTCGATCACGAGATCAAGATCTCGGCCAACTCGCTGTTTGAGCGGATCACCGCAGAAGAGATTTGGGCGTGTACGTCCTGTCGGGCCTGCGATGAGATCTGCCCGGTCAACATCGAGATCCTCGACAAGATCCTCGACATGCGCCGCTACCTGTCGCTGATGGAATCGAACTTTCCGGCCGAGCTCGGAAATGCGTATCGAGCCATGGAGAACCAGGGCAACCCATGGGGCATGAATCAGGGTGAGCGCGGCGACTGGGCCAAGGGCCTCGACGTGCACATTGTCGACCCAGGGGACGTGTTCAGCCACGAGTACCTGTACTGGGTGGGCTGCGCCGGCTCGTTCGACGACAAGAACAAAAAGGTCACCCAGGCCATGGCCAAGCTGCTCAAGCGGTCGGGCATCGATGTGGCCATCCTCGGCCCGTCGGAGATGTGCACCGGTGACTCGGCGCGCCGGTCGGGCAACG
>JANNNL010000461.1:0-4455 GCA_031398525.1 Actinomycetes bacterium
GAAGGCACCGTCACCTCGGTGAAGACCACCGCGACGGGTCCCGCACCGATCGAGCAAACCCGTGAACGGTTCCGTCGCGGCCCGGGTCACGTCGGGTCTCATCGCGATTCGATCGTTCTCCTTGCGGCGCTCGCCTACCTCCCGTTGCTGGTCACGCGCATCGGCAAAGTCGCCCTCGATACCAACGACGGCGTCTACCTCGACCCCGATCGCACGTTGCGGCTGGCCGCAGGACGATGGGATCCGGGCCTCATGTTCGGGTCGGTTATCGACCGTACCGATGGCTACGCCTTCCCGATGGCCCCGTGGTTCTGGCTCACCCGCTGGCTCCACATACCGACGTGGGTCGCGCAGCGGCTCTGGCTCGGGACCATCTTGTTGCTCGCAGGCCTCGGCATCCTGGTGCTCCTGCGCACGATGCGATGGGAGGGCACCGGCGCATTCCCCGCCGCCCTTGCCTACATGATGTCGCCCTATGCCCTGCAATATCTCGGCACCCGCTCGGTCGTCCTGCTGGCGTGGGCCGGCCTGCCGTGGCTCATTCATTTCGCGGTCCGGAGCACCGAGGCCCCTGGATGGGCGTATCCCGCGCGCTTCGCCCTCGGCGTCAGCCTGGCCACCGGCGGAAACCTGGCGGCGAGCATGTACACGCTCGTCGGTCCGGCGCTGTGGTATGTCTTCGTCGGATTCGTCACCCGCGATGTACCGATCAGAATACTGCTCAGGACTATCGGCCGCGTGAGCATCGTCACGATCGGCGTCTGCATCTGGTTGATCGTGGGCTGGACCTACGCGCCACGAGTTGAGCTCGGCCAAGCCCTCGCCCGCGATCCGCAGGCTGTCGTCAGCCAGACCACCACCCCGAGCGAGGTTATCCGGGGGTTGGGTGACTGGCGGGCGTACACCGGGGGCGGAGGAAAGTTCGCCGTGCAGGTGTACCACCGGTGGCCTGCGATGATCGCATTGACCGCCGTGATCGCCGCCGTCGGCCTGGGCGGATTAGCCCTCACCCGCTTCCGGAACCGGCTGTACTTCATCGGACTGCTGGTCGCCGGTATGACCCTGTCGGTCGGCGCGGCCCCGGTCAGCCACCGTGAGGCGACCGCACGACTGTTCACGACGCTGACGTCAACCAGTTTCGGCAGTGTGCTCACGCCATCGTCGCGGGCCGCTCCGCTTCATCTGCTCGCGATCGCGCTCGGTTTTGGTGCGGCCGTTCGAGCTGCGATCCGCTTTCGGAACGGCGCATGGTGGGCGGTTCATTCGCTCAGCGGTGCGCTCGTAGTTGCGGCCGTTCCGGCGCTGTTCCTGGGTCGAGCTATTGATTCTCCGCTGCTCCTCGCCAATGGCGTGCCAAGCTATTGGCGGCAGGCCGCCATCGCCCTCAACCAGCTTCCTGGTGACTTCAACGTGCTTGAACTGCCGGGCCAGGACTCGACGTCGTACGTCTGGGGCACCACCAATCGGCCGATCAGCGCGTCGTTGCTCAGCAACCCAGTCGGGCTTCGCAGTACCCCGACCGTTGGCCAGCGCCCGACCCGTGACCTGCTGGCTGCCATCGACGACCAGCTTCGTAGCCACACGCTCGAGCCGCGGGCCATCGCGCCTCTGGCCAGAATGATGTCGGTCGGGGCGATTGTCGTGCGCGCCGACGACTCCGATTCGCGCACCGCAGCCGAAGCCCTGAAGGTCCTCGATGCGGCCGAGGGCATCGTGCTCGTCGGCACCTTCGGCGACCCGCAGGTAGGCACCGACGGCGTGATCGTGTACCGCGTTGAGGATGTGCCGACCCGATTGCAGATCTTCCAACCCACCGATGTCGCCGTCGTCGCCGCGGATGGTCGGGGGCTCGTCGACCTGGCGAACGCGGGCCTGTTGCGGACCTCGCAGCTGATGATCTCGGCGGGCGCCCTGGGCGGGCCGAGTGAGCTCAGCGGGCGCATCAACCCCGACGCGCCGGTGATCGTGACCGATGCCAATCGCATCGAGCGGCGGGCCGGACCCGACGAGGCCGCATCGGTCGGAGCGACAGAGACGATTGACGACACGAAATGGGGCGGCCCTCAAGGCGAACGATTGACCCCACGACCCGGTGAAACCGTTGATTCGGCCACCCACGTCGAGATCGGAAACGGAATCCGAATCGCCAGTTCGAACTACGGGGCGACTCGCCGCTTCGAGCCGTCCGACCGCCCGCCGCTGGCCTTCGACGGCGATGCAGCCACCGGGTGGCGAGTCGGTCGCAACGGTTCACCAATCGGTGAGCGCCTCATCATCCAACTTCCGCAGCCGGTGACCACCACGTCGCTGACCCTTCGCCAAGCGGCTGGATCGAGCGCCGGCCGATCAATCACCCGCGTCCATCTCGAGTTCGACGGGTTGGCCTCGCGCGACGTGGTGCTACGAGACCCGCGCCTCGATGACGCAGTCGCAGCCGGTGAGTCGATCACGCTCGATACGACCACCTTTCGCACGTTGGCCATCGAAATCACGGCCGTGGCCGACGGCGCCGCTTCTGCTGGTGCGGGCTTCGTCGAGATCGAGATTCCCGGGGTTGCTCCCGTCACCGAAACGATGGTGTTGCCCGACGATCTGCTGCGGTTCGGAAGCAGTCTCGCCACTCATCCGGTGACCGTGGCGATGACTCGTTGGCGCGACGTCGCCCATGGCGACGACCCCGAACGTGAAATCCGCCGCGCATTCGAGCTCCCCACCGGCATGACCTTCGAACTCTCCGGGCAGGCGCACCTCGCAACCGGCGTTGATGAAGTCGATGCCGAGTGTCGGTCCGACCTTGTTGTCGTCAACGACGAACCGGTATCGGTCCGACTGACCGTCGATCCCGCCGGAATGCTGGGCATTGCCGGATGCGCGCCGGTGTCGGTCGGCCCCGGTACCGTCACGGTGAGCACCGCCCGACTCGCAGCGGGAGCGGGCCGCGAGATTGCGGTCGACCGGCTGGCATTCGCGTCGACCGGTGCCGCCCGGCCATCGCCAGGCCCCGCCGCACCTTCGCCACCGATCGCCGAGCCTCAGGTCACGATCAAGGGCACCACCGAGCTAGAGATCAAGCTGCAGAAAGCGACTAGCGGGGTATGGCTGTTCCGAGCGGCCGGGGCATCCGACGGCTGGACCGCGGCGGTCGACGACGTCGACTTGCAGCAAAAGTTTCTCGCCAACGGGTTCGGTCTGGCATGGCCGCTCGATGTGGGAGATGGTGCCCGACACCAGGTCAGCCTGCGAATCCCAGCACAGCGCCGGGTGAGCATCGCGGTGATCGCCTCGACCATCACCGGTTTGATCGCCGTCGCCCTCGCGAGCCGCCGACGGCCGCCGACGGCCGCACCCGACCGTCCTTCCGGAGCGATCATTCGACCGCGGCGGGTCCCCGTCGGGGTCGTTTCACTCATCGCCGTCGTCGTACTTGGAATGGCCGGCGGTGCAATCCCCGCGCTCGCCGCAGGGGCCGCCACGATGGGCATCGAGTACCGGCGATCGGCCGCTCAGACGATTGCGTGGGGTGGGGCCCTGCTGATGTTCGCCAATGGAGTCGCTCGGGCCATCTGGCAGTTGACGACGGCCACCCCGGTGACGCTGGC
Source organism: Actinomycetes bacterium (assembly GCA_031398525.1). Lineage (GTDB taxonomy): Bacteria > Actinomycetota > Acidimicrobiia > Acidimicrobiales > Ilumatobacteraceae > JANMJD01. The sequence continues at coordinate 3,600 of JANNNL010000461.1, forward strand.
CTGGCCGGGCTCTGCCCCCGTCTTCGACGTTCTGACCTGGACATCTATCGCCATCATCGTCGCCGTGGGAATCGCCACGGCGTCGAATCGCGAACGGGCGCGCCGACCCGGCGATCCGCCACGAGAACCGGTCGAACTGGTCAGACGATGATTCGCATCGCGTCGGGCTCGACGCGCACTGTCAGGGTGCGGGTGCGGACCCAGCGGACGCCGTCGAGCCAGACGGTCTGGGGTCGATCGAAGGCCCACGTCCGTTCGATCACCTTGGTGACGTTGATCGCCGGATGAGGCAGGTGGTCACCGCGCGGTGCCCGGCGAAAGGCTTGCCAGCGCTGGCTCACCGTCATCGCCGCTGACACCGTCACCAGATCGAGCCGACCATCGTTGGGATGTGAACGCGGGGCGACATCCCATCGACCGTGATACTGCGCATTCATCGCCAAAATCACGTCTCCCCGCCACCACGACCGCCGCACGACGCAGTGGGCGACGAAGCAGCGGGTGCCGGAATCGCTGATTGCCCACCCCACATCGATTGGACACGACGTCGCCGTCGCCCCCGGCTCCAAAGTCCGAGCGTCGGCCAATCCGACGGTCCGGGCGAGGTCACCGGCCGTCGGCCGAATCAACCGCCGATGGTCGGTGGATCGATCGGCCCCGGGCTCGCCCACCAGTTCAGCCAGCGCCCGGTCGCTTTCGACGGGGAGCACGGCACCGGTCACCACCATCGGTTCCCCCCATGGCACCCCGGGCCGGATGGTCACTGGTCCACACTCCTGCGGTCGGGATCCGGCAGTGTTCGGTTGAGGTCTCGATGAGGATGGGGGTGACGGCCCGGAATGGTCGCCCGTTGAGG
>JANNNL010000474.1:0-2322 GCA_031398525.1 Actinomycetes bacterium
GGCGTCGTGGACAGCTGTTCACGAGCGGAGCCGAAAGGGCGGGTACTGGTCGGTCACGAGCGTGAAGGCATAGCCCTGCACCCGGCTGCACCAGCGGATGACACCAACGACGTAGTTAAACAGAGGGCGCGGATAGCGGCCAGTGAATAGCACGGCGAACCAGGCGGCGATGGTGGCTCCGACAGCTCCAACGAGCAACGCAGCGAGCACGACGACGTGGGGAATCGCCAGAAACCACTTGACCAACGGCATCCACCGGTTCAGATCACGTACGGCATCGGGATAGTCGATATCGAGATGCACACCCTGCTCATCGTCAGTCGACGGGTACCGATCGTCGAGCAGCAGCGCATACGCCCAGGCCCGGGTCTCGAAGCGGGCCAACTCCACATGCCAGTCGAACCACCAGCGCGGATACTTCCGTTTGAACAGCAGCATCAGTCCGACCGGTGCGGTCAGCAGACCCGATGACCGCCCCCAGCTGACCAGGCACACAAGCACCATGATCGGCAACGCGGTGAATGCGCGCAGTGCCGAGGTGGTGCGGTTGAGCGGACGATCTGGGTAGTCGATCTCCAGCCGGACGGGGTACGGGTGAGTGTCGGTGACGGTCGTCATGACTCAGACCAACACATCGTCGCTCGGCACCGGCACGACAGTCGGCGGGGCCAGCCTCGGCCGGAGGGGACGGCTCGTGTGCGTACCGTCGTCGCCAAGATCGCCGTCGTCGCCAAGATCGCCGTCATCGCCGTCGAGATGAAGGGTCGGGAGCAGTCGGTCGAGCCACTTGGGCAGCCACCAGTTGGCGTCGCCCATCAGCCTCATGATCGCCGGAACGAGGATCATGCGTACCACCGTGGCGTCGACAAAGATCGCCGTCGCCAGGCCGATACCGATCATCTTCACGCCCGGATCGTCACCAAGGACGAACCCCGCGAAGACCGAGATCATGATCAGCGCGGCCGAGGTGATCACCCGAGCGGTGCTGGCGATGCCGTGGATCACCGACGAGTCATTGTCGCCCGTGCGCAGGTACTCCTCACGCACCCGTGACAGCAAGAACACTTCGTAGTCCATCGAGAGCCCGAACAGGATGGCGAACATGAAGATCGGGATGAATGCAACGATCGGCACCGTCGACTCCAGGCCGATCAGACTCTTCCCCCACCCCCATTGGAAGATCATCACCAGCACGCCGTATGCCGCGCCGATGCTCAGCAGGTTCATCAGCGCAGCCTTCAATGCGACGACCACCGACCGGAAGACCAGTGTGAGGAGCAGGAACGACATCACGACCACCGCGGCGATGAACCACGCCATCCGGTCGTTCACTCGGGTGCCGATATCGCTGAAGCTCGCCGTCTGCCCGCCGATGTGAGCGCTCGCCTCACGTCCCTGGAGCACTGACGGGAAGACCTCGCGACGGAGCCTGTCGATCGTGCGCAACGTGACGTCATCTTGCGGCGACGTCGTCGGGAAGGCCAGCAGCGTCGCCACACCCGCGGTCGTGTTGATATCTGCTGGGCTCACGGCGGCGATTCCCCGGTCGGCACGGATGGCGTCGCTCAATGGTCCGACCACCGCCGCGTCGTCGGAGATGTCGAGAGCAACAACGAGCGGGCCATTCAGCCCGGGCCCGAATCCGTCGGCAACGAGGTCGTAGGCCCGACGTTCGGTGCGGCTCTCGGGGAGCGTCCCTTCATCGGGAAAACCGATCTGCAACCACAACACCGGAGCAGCCATGGCGAGCAACCCAATCGTGACGCCGATCGCGTACGGCCAGGCGTGCTTGGAGACGTGGCGACCCCACCGCTCCCAGCCTGCGCCGATCGACGCGGGCCGACGACTGTTGCGGCGGCTGGCGCGCAGTCCGTTGATGCGGTGACCGGCCTGGCCGAGGAAGGCCGGCAGAAGGGTGATCGATGCGAGCACCATCACGAGCACGGTGACCGAGATCGCCACTGCGGCCGCGGTCATGAACGGCACACCGGCCACGGCCAGCCCGAGGATGGCGATGACGACGGTGCCGCCCGCAAAGATCACCGACTGACCGGCGGTCGCCACCGCTCGGCCTGCAGCATCGTCCACCGGCCTGCCCTGGGCGAGGAACTCACGATGCCTGGTGACCAGGATCAGGGCATAGTCGATGCCGACCCCGAGGCCCACCATGCTCGCCATCTGCGGCGCCCAACCCGGGATCTCGATCAGGTACGTGATCAGCGACATCGAGGTGACGCCGAGCGCCAGGCCGAAGAGGGCAAGTCCGATCGGAAGACCCATCGCGATGAGCGAACCAAAGGCCAACAGCAAGACGACGACTGC
>JANNNL010000487.1:0-10640 GCA_031398525.1 Actinomycetes bacterium
GCGGGTGAGAATCCAGTCGCGACGCGGCGGAATCTTCGGCCCGAGTAGGCGATTGACCTGCTGGTCAAACGCCGCCGGATCACTGACTCCGAGCCGGCGCAGCACGCGGGTCCGCGGGCTCATCGTCGCCCGCAACTCCGACGCGTCCATCTCGCCGAGACCCTTCAAGCGACCGAACGAGGCGTTGTGCTTGGGGTGATCGGTCAGGAAACGCGAGCGGGCCGCCTCGTCGAGCAGGTAGATCTTTTCGCCGCGCACGATCGTCGAGAACAGCGGCGGCATGGCGTGGAACAACCGACCCGACTCGATCAGCCCGGGCATCCAGCGATAGAAGAACCCGGTCAGCAGGGCGCGGATGTGGGAACCGTCGACGTCGGCGTCGGCGCAGATGACGATACGGTCGTAGCGCATCTTGTCGAGATCGAACGACTGTCCGAACCCGGCCCCGAGCGACAGGATGATGTCGGCCAACGAACCATCCTTGGCCAGCTCTTCCAGCGACTTGCGCTGATCGCCCTTGTAGGTGTTGCGAGGCTTGCCCTTGATCGCCAGCACGGCCTGCGACTTCGGGTCCCGCGCGTCGACGGCGGTGCCCCCGGCGGAATCGCCCTCGACAATCCACACTTCCGACTGGGCATCGGATGCCTGCCCGCTGCGGTCGCGCAACTTGGCGGGCAGGCCGCCCCGCGACTTCGAGCCGCGCGCCGTCACCGTCTTGAGCGCCTCGGCCTCTTTGTCCGACTTCAGCCGCAGGCGCATCATCCCGATGACCAGGTCGCACACCCGCTTGGCTTCCACCGGATGCTCGTCGAGCCAGCGTTCGATCGACGGCAGCACCACTTGGCGGACGCGGGCCTGCACCTCGACGGTCAGCAGCTTGCCCTTCTGGTTGCCACCGAACGCCGGCTGCGGATGCATGATCGACACCGCGGCGACGACCCCCGAGAAGATGTCGCGCGTCGACGGGACAGTCTCTTTCTCCTTGAGGAATCCGCGGTCGGTGATGTACTTCTGCACGCCTTCTGTCAGCGCGGCGCGGAAACCTTGCACGTGGGTGCCGCCCTCGGTGGTGGCGATGCCGTTGGCGTATCCGACCACGACGTCGCGGTCGTTGTCGGTCCAGGCGAGGGCGAACGAGGCATGGGTGGGAGCGACCTCACCCTCGCCGAAGATCACCGGCGAGACCTGCTCGGCATCGCCGCAGACATCGGCAACCAAGTCGGCCACACCGTTCTCAGAACGCCATTCCTCCGTCGTTTTCTCAGATCCGCGCTCATCTACCAGGACAAAGGCGAGCCCAGGGTTGATGTACGACTTCTGGCGGAACCGCTCGGCGATCAGATCGCGATCCCACGGAGCCTTGGTCAGCGCGACGCCATGGGAGTCATGGAACAGCCGGACCGTCGGCCAGAACCGAATCGTCGTGCCGCGCAACGTCTTGCCGTCGGGGCCACGAGGTGCCTTACCAACCAACGCCACGGGGCCGGTGGGCGTGGATGGATGCTCGGTGCCATCACGGTCGCAGCGGCATTCGTAGGTCTGCACGTACTTGTTGCCGTCTTGGCAGACCTCGGCGGTCGCCTTGTCGGACAGGGCGATGGTCACCGACATGCCGACGCCGTGGAGTCCGCCGGAGACCTTGTAGCCGTTGCCGCCGAACTTGCCACCGGCGTTCAACTCGGTCATCACCACTTCGAGCGCGGAGCGACCGGTATGCGGGCCCTTCTCCATCGGGCCGACGGGGATGCCACGACCGAAGTCCTGCACCGTGACCGAGCCGTCGGGATGGAGCGTGGTGATGATCCGCTCGCCGAATCCGGCCATCGCCTCGTCGACCGAGTTGTCGACGATCTCCCAAATCTCGTGGTGCATCGCCCGAATGTCAATGCCCCCGAAGTACATACCGGGGCGCTTGCGCGCCTGCTCAGCCCCGGTGAGGGCCTCGATATCAGCTGCGGAATATGTGGTGTCGACGGCCGCCATCAGGCTGCCATTCTCGCGGTCGAGCCGTTAGATCTGGTGGACCATCGGTGTCGACTCACGGTCGCATAGTGAACCGGTCGCCAGCACTGGAGCAAACCCGCATCGAACGATTGTTCGTAGATTCTTCATCTTGAGGCAAACCAGACTCGGACGGAAGACGGCCACTCGACCGCCACGACGGAACTTGGCGACGATAGGGGCGACTAACGTCCCAGCTCATGGTGGAGGGGCCACACACGGTGAAAGGTCAGCGGCTCGCCCGCTTCGCAGACCGGGTGCGGCGACCGGTCGAAACACTCTCGGAGTTTGCCGGTCGTCTCGGACAGTTTCTGATCGTACTGGTGGTCATCGTCGGGTTCGGCAACGTGGTGCTCCGCTACGCCGGGCAATACACCGAACGAAAGCTCACCTCGAACGCCTGGATCGAGGCGCAGTGGTACTTGTATGGGACGGCGTTCCTCCTCGGCTTCCCCCACGTCCTCAAACACAACGTCAACGTTCGGGTCGACTTCTGGTACGGGCGCTTCTCGGCGGCGAAGAAGGCGGTGATCGACCTCGTCGGCCACCTGCTCGCCCTGCTCCCCTTCTGCATTTTGGCGCTGACCAAAACCTGGGGTCCGGTGATGACGTCGTTCGGTCGACGGCCCGACGGGTCATGGCCGGCCGGCCGAGTATGGGACAACTGGGAACAGTCACCCGACCCCGATGGTTTTCCGCGGGCCCCGATCAAGGCGATGATCGTCGTCGGCTTCGCGCTCCTCCTCCTGCAGGCTGTGGTCGAGGTCCTCAAGCTGGTCACCACCATCACCGGAGCCGACGCCAACTCCTCGGTCGCCCCCGATGAGCCGCGGCGCGTCGAGTAGGCAGCGATGGGCTACGAGTGGGTTGCATTGTTGATGTTCGGCGTTTTCGTCGGATTGATTCTGTGGGGATACCCCGTCGCCTTCTCGTTCGCCGGAACCGCGGTGGTGTTCACTCTCGTCGGCCTGCAGCTCGACGCATTCGAGTCGTCGCTCCTCAACAGCCTGCCCAACCGATGGTTTGGATTGATCTCGGATCAGACGTTGCTGGCTATTCCCTACTTCGTGTTCATGGGGGCGGTCCTCGAGAAATCGGGGCTGGCCGAGCGGCTGTTGAAAACCGTCGGCATGATGCTCGGCAACGTCCGCGGCGGCCTCGCCTTGACCGTCATCGTGGTGGGAGCGATGCTTGCCGCCGCCACCGGAGTAGTCGCCGCAACCGTGGTCATGATGGGTCTGATCTCGCTCCCTGCGATGGTCCGCACCGGCTACGACCACCGGGTGGCGACCGGGGTGATCGTTGCTTCGGGGACCCTCGCCCAGATCATTCCGCCGTCGCTGGTACTCATCGTGCTGTCCCAGGTGGTCGGCGTCTCGGTCGGTGATCTATACCGGGGGGCGTTCATCCCCGGCCTGTTGCTGGCGGTGTTATACGCCGCCTACATCGTCTACCTGGGAATTCGGCACCCCGAACGGGTTCCTCCACTTCCCCCCGAGGAACGAACCCTGCACGGCCCGGCACTGGCAAAAGAGGCGGCGATTGCCGTCGTCCCACCGATCGCGCTGATCGTCGCCGTGCTCGGATCAATCTTGACCGGCACCGCCACGCCCACCGAGGCGGGCGCGGTCGGGGCCTTCGCGGCGTGCCTGCTCGCCGTACTCAACCGACGTTTTCAGTGGACGGTGGTACTCAACTCCGCCCGCACCACCCTGAACGTCACATCTCTGGTCTTGATGATGCTGTTCGCCTCGAACTACTTCAGCCTGATCTTCGACGGTCTCGGTGGGCAGCGGTGGATCACCGAACAGCTCAGCAACCTCCCCGGCGGATTCTGGACATTTCTGATCGTGGCCAACATCGTGGTCTTCCTCCTCGGCATCAACCTCGAGTTCCTCGAAATCACCTTTATCGTGATGCCGATCTTCCTGCCCGTCGCCCAACGCCTCGGCATCGACCTCACCTGGTTCAGCGTGATGATGGCCGTCAATCTCAATGCGGCGTTCATCTCCCCACCGGTCGGGTTCTCCCTGTTCTACCTACAGAGCGTGGCCCCACCGGAAGTCAAGACGATCGACATCCACCGCGGGGCGATCCCGTTCATGTGGCTCCAGGGAGTGGCGCTGCTGTTGGTGATGCTGTTCCCCGCCTTGGTGACCTGGCTACCCAGCCTGGCCAAGTAGCCAGCGCGTCGGCGTTAGGCGTTCGAGGTGAAGTCGAGCAGCGGCAGTTCAGCCACGCGATGCCACGCGGCCACGCCGGAGCGGTAGTCGTTCCAGTGATCGTAGATCGCTTTGAAATCGGCATCACCGGCGGCCGTCTCGTCGAGGAGCGCGGTTGACGCCTCGGCCGACGCCTGCATCACGTCATCGGGAAACGGGAGGACAGTGATCCCCGAGCCGACGATCTCGGTCAGCGCGGCCTGGTTGACGACGTCGTACTTGGCGAGCATCCAGTCGTTGCACTCCGCGGCGGCCGACTTGATCACCTCCTGGTAGATGCCCGGCAGCTTGTCCCATTCCGCAAGGTTGATCTGCACCTCCAGCGACGGCCCCGGCTCCCACCAGCCCGGCCCGTAGTACCACTTGGCAATCTTGTTGAGGCCGAGCTTGAGATCGTCGTACGGCCCGACGAACTCGGCCGCATCGATTGCGCCGGTTTCGAGGGCCTGATAGATCTCACCGCCGGGAAGGACCTGGACCGTGACGCCCAGCTTGGTCATCACCTGCCCCCCGAGCCCCGGAATGCGCATCTTGAGGCCCTTGAGATCGCCGACCGAGGCGATCTCCTTGTTGAACCACCCACCCATCTGGGTCCCGGTGTTTCCGGCGGGGAACTGGATCACGCCGAACCGAGAGCGGTAGTGCTCCTGCAGCAACTCAAGTCCCCCGGCGGCCTTCAACCAACCATTCTGCTGGCGTGACGTGAGGCCGAACGGGAGCGCCGTGCCGAACGCGGTCGACGGTGACTTGCCGATGTAGTAGTAGCCCGTGGAGTGCCCGATGGGAAACGCTCCCTGTTCGACGACGTCGAGGACCTGGGTCGGCGGGGCGACCTCTCCTGCGGCGCGCGGGGTAATCCGGAAGCGACCAGCGGTCAGCGCCAACACCCGCTCAGCGAAAAGCTGCGCCCCTCCGAAGATGGTGTCGAGCCCTTGCGGCCACGATGTCGGCATCTGCCAGTCCAACTCCGGCAGGCTCGAATCGCCAGCCGCCTCGGCCGTAGCTGCCACAGTCGACGCGGCGGCCGCCGATGTGTCGGGGGATGTCACCGCATCGCCTGTGCAACCAACAACAACGGCCGCACCGGCGGCTCCCAGGAACGTTCTGCGATCCATCTCCATCCTCCAACTGATCCCACATACCGGTCGTGATACTCGCTCCAGGTGCTGGAGCCGTCGCGGACATTACCTGCAGATTTGTACCCCCTCGCTCACCAGCCGCTGCGGTCATCACAACGAGGGCACCGGGTGTTCGGCGGTGACTATTGGTGCGCTGAGCGGGGGATTTCGTCGCCGACGACCAGCACCACGACCGACCACCGAAAGCCCCGACAACGCAGCGTGCCCACCCGGATCACGCGAGAAGCTCCCATGCCAACCAGCTAGTTTTCCAGCGATGACCGCGCTCGGCGATTCGATCACGCTTGAACAACTCGAGGACGATCCGTACCCAACGCTGGCGGTGTTGCGACGCGAGGAGCCCGTGGTGTTCGCGTCGCAGCTCGATATGTGGCTGATCACTCGCTGGGACGACGTCGTCATGGTCAATGAACGCGCCGACCTGTTTACGTCGGCGACCGAGCCGAGTTGGCTGAACACCGTGCTCGGCGTCAACATGCTCGGCCGCGAGGGTTCCGAGCATCGCCGCCTGAAGGACGCCCTGCAACCCTCCTTCGCCCCAACGGCGACCGGCGGATGGGTGGCCGAACGGCTCCCGCAGATTTGCGACGAGTTGATCGACGCGTTCGACCCCGCCGGCACCGACCTGATGACGGCCTACGCCGAGCCGATCGCCGTACGAGCCTTGCAAGATGCGCTGAACTGGGACAACGCCACCTGGCAACAGATCGCCGGTTGGACCCGCGGCGTCTGCACCGGGCTGGCCAACTTCGCCAACGATCCCGACTTGGCCCACGTCGCTGCGGTCGCCAAAGAGGAGTCGGGTGCCTCGATCCGTGAGCGGGTGCTCCCCAACCTCGCCCACACCGGGCTCGGCGCGGACGAGATCGTCAACAACGTGCGACTGTGCATGTCGGGCGGGATCAACGAACCACGCGACGGCATCGCCCTGACGGTCTGGGCACTCCTCAATCATCCCGACTCGCTCGCTGCCTGTCGTGACGACGGTGGGTTGTGGCGCAGTGCCTGCGAAGAACTCTTCCGGTGGGTCTCGCCAGTGGCGACGGCGACCCGCCAGACGACCGCGGTGGTAGAACTCGGTGGCGTCACCATTCCCGATGGGGCCATCGTCGCCGGGGTACTCAGCTCGGCGAATCGCGACGAGCGCCGCTGGAACCAACCCGATCGTTACGACATCCATCGCAAGGAAGGCACCCATCTGGCGTTCGCTGCGGGGGCCCATGTCTGCCTCGGCGCGTGGCTGGGTCGGGCGACGGTGCGGGTCGCCGTCGGCCACCTGTTCCAGCGGATCGCCCACCTTCACCTGGTCGACGACGTCGCCATCCGCGGCTTCGAGTTCCGTGGACCGACCAGCCTGAACGTCGCCTGGTAACGCGCCTCAGCCGGCCGGGTCGATGCGCTGGTAGCTGTTCTGGAACTCGTCTTGAATGACGGTGGCGATGCCATCTGAATCGAACACCTGAAGGTCGGCTTCGAGTGCCCGAGCCGCGAACGTCCACCCGGTCGGCGGCTTGAGTACCGCGCCGAGCGCCGCCAGTCGGTCGATCGTCATCGTCGAGTCGATCTGTTCGGAGTACAACTGCATCACGTATACCCGGCCATTCGGGTCGGTGAGTTCGTAGACCTCGGTACCGGCCTTGAACCGAAAGACCGTGTCGCGGGCGACCGAGCGCTCGGTGTATGGCGTCTGTTGCGGCAATGACGGGCCGAGCTCCACGGTGGCAGCGCGGAACATGGCGATCGCGCCGAAGGTCGTGATCGGCGCGGAGAGTTGCACGGTGGCGTCGATTTCGTCGAGCGTCCAATACCGCGGCCCGTTGAGCAGGGCGAGGATCACCCCGCGGTCCTTGGCGATTGCGCCGCCATCGAGCGCGTCCCACTCGGCCTGCGGGCAGTCGCTGTGACCCATCGTGTTCCACACCTCGGCGGTGAACGACCCGTCGACCTGGCTGAGCAGCAGCACCTCGCAGTAGCGAACGTTGTGCAACCCATCGGGATACAACTGGGGCGCCGCTATGGTCGACACCGCAGTCGACGATGGTGAGGTGGTCGACGATGCCGGCACGAACACGGTCGTCGGGGTGATGGCTGCGACCGCACCAGTCGCAGCCGCGTCCGTCGCAGCCGCGTCCGTCGCAGTCGACTCGGGAGAGGTTGGTTCCGCTGGAGTCGGCTGCGCTGGAGTGGCCTGTCGCGATGAGGTGCATGCGCCAACGACCAGTAGGCAACACAAACCGGCCACGGCGCGAAAGGGTCTCGTCACGACGGCAACGCAGGCAGGCCGGCGACGAATTCGGCGATGATCAGCGCCACTTCGTCGGCGTGCGACTCGTGCATGGCGTGTTCGCCACCTTCGACGGTGATCAGCCGAGCGTCGGGCATTTTGCGTTCGAGGTACTGCCCCGACGCCGTGTATTCGGGGCGGTCGGCGGTCCCGGCGAGCACGAGGGTGGGCGTGGCCATCTCGGCCAGGCGATCCATCACCACGGAATCGTGCTGCAGATTCAACTCGGCAGCCTGGAGCGGCACGCCGAACCGATGGGCATTACGCCGCGACCGCTCGTTCCAGCCCTCCCGTTTCTCGGCATCGCGAAAGCCCGGACCGGTGTTCAACACAACGATGCCACGGGCTACGCCGGGCCGCGTCGCGGCGTGGGCCAGCGCCAGATACCCGCCGAGTGAATGGCCCACGAGCACCGCCGGTCCGAGCCCGGCCAACACGTCGTCGATATCCCCGAGGGCCGCGTCGCGGGTGTAGAGCGCCGGGTCATCGGGGACCGGCGATGCCCCGTGACCAAGTAGGTCCATCGCGACCACATGATGGTTTGCGGCGAGACGTCCCATGCACGCCGCCCAGGTCGCCGATGACGAACCCATCCCGTGGATGAAGGCCACCGCCGGCCCTTCACCCGCCTGTTCCACATGTACGCGCATTCAGCCACCCGGGTCGTCGATCAGCTACAGCTTGCAAGCTGGTGGCTCCGGTTGCCAAGCCGGCGCAGGCCCACCCGGGTGACTCGTGGCCGCCGCGGTCGCAGTCATCGACGCACCCACCCACATTCGGGGAGTGCCGTAGCGCCTGGAGCGCCACCTGACTCCAAATTGGAGCTCGACGGCGGCGACAGGACGGGCAGGACGGGGCAGCGGCGTCATCCACGTCATCGACGCGGTGCTCGTCGCGCCGTAAGCGGGTCGAGGGCGCATGGGTGTCAGCCGACCGAGAGGCGAGAAGCGATGTAGCGGTCGAAGTCGTAGACGTTGCGTTCGAGGTATGACATCGGGGCCCGCGGAAACTGAGGGCCGTCGGCCGAGCGGCGAACGCCCTCGACAATCGGCTGATCCTCGGCGTTGACCAGGTTCAGCAGCGCCAACACCTTGGCGACGTAGGCGTCGGGATGGGCTTGGGCGGCGAGCATTTCGGGGGCGATCGAGACGTCCCAGCGGATGCGCACGTGATCCGTACCGAGCGGGCTGATCTGCAGGTACCACAGGAAATCGGGCTGCAACTGCATCACATGGGTGGGGAACACCGCCCCGAGCACGACCGTCCGGCGATCGTTGCCGACCAAGACGGTGTTGTCGGGATGGGCGATGTCGGGGCCGCCGTCGTGCTCGACGCGGTGGTGCGCCCAGGCGTCGGTGCCCGGGAACATGCGGGTGTCGATGGTGTTGTCGCCGTTGGCTCCGAAGCTCGCCTTGTGCACTTTGAACACGTGATACGCGTCCATGAAGTTCTCGACAAGCAGCTTCCAGTTGGTCGCCCACACATCGACCTGTTGATGCACTGGTACGTAGCCGGCCATCCGAAACGGGGCGACGACTTCGGTCAACCCGGCCAGCCGCGGCGCGAGCGACTCGGCATCGGGCGAGGGGTTGACGTAGATAAACCCCTCCCACACCTCAACTTTGAGCGCGACCAGCCGGTGGGCCGACGGGTCGAACGGCCGACCGTCGGCGTCGATGGTCTGGTTCATGTACGGACCGCCGATCAGCTGGCCGTCGAGACGGAACACCCACGCGTGGTACGGGCAGGTGATTCGCGCCTCGTTGCCGCACCCATCGAGCAGTCGGGCGCCGCGGTGAATGCAGACGTTGTTGAACGCGCCCAACTCGTCGTCGTCGCCCCGCAGCACGATGATGGAACGGTGCTCCGCGCCATCGCCGTCGCCGTCGCTCGGGATTTCAGCGGTGAGATAGTCACCGCGGTTCGGCACGTCGGCGGTGCGCCCGACGCAGGTCCACTCGTGCCCGAACAACTCGCGACGCTCCATCGCGAGTACGTCCCCAGATCGGTAGGCGGCGATCGGCAGCATCCGCCCCGATTCGAACGGCAGGCGAGCGTGCTCGGCGAGCTCATCAAAGACCGACATCGAGCACCTGCCCCTCACGCCACGGCAACGTGGACGCCTCGATCACAAAGCCCCGCTCCTGCCGTCGGGCGAACGAAAACTCGCAATCGAGTAGCGCCTCGATCGCCGCGCGGTCGTCTCGCGCGTCGGCGATCAGGTCCGCCAGGCGGGCGGCGCGGGGTACTGGTTGCGGCCGATCGCGCACCAAGACAGCGACGGTTCCGGCGATGTAGAGCTCAGTATCGGGTGCGAGTCGGCGATGGGTAAGCGGCTCGGTCGACCCGGCGGTGAGCTGCCATTCCTCGGTGTAGGCCCCGCTCGGTGCCCGTTCGATCATCAGTGTTGGGTCGTCGCCCCACTCCAACCAGCCCGGCTCGGGGTAGGCCGAGACCGGCTGGAAGGCAACGCCGTGGCCGCGGGTGTGCCACTCCGCCGTCGCCCTGCGAATGCCGTCTGTACCGATGGTCGACGGGGTGCAGGTGGTGAACCCGCTGCTCGATTCGGAGTCTGCCAGCGCCCGCAGCTCGTCGATCGAACACTCGCGCAACGCACCCCGCGCCCGCAGATCGGGGCGATCAGCGGCGATGCGGATGTCGGCCATCAGCGAGGGGAGCTGCAGCCACACCACGAAGGTCGTCGCGTCGCGAGTTCCGTCACCAGTCGTACCGGCGAACTCGATCCAATTTCGCTGCCAGCAACCCCACAACTCCGGCGGCACATCGGCCCGCCCAGCCACCGTCGCATCACTCATCAGCCGTCAACCGTAGCGACCCGCCAGCCCGACGGCCTCACGCTCCGACCGAATCGGTCGGGCGTTACGAGACCGCGGAGCATCGTACTTCGCCTGTTGTCGAGCGGGTCGCAGGCAGCCCGAGCGGTACGACACCCGCAGATCAATTCGATGGCCTGACCGTCGTCGACGCGGTGGC
>JANNNL010000488.1:0-10642 GCA_031398525.1 Actinomycetes bacterium
CAGTACGCCACCGCCTGACCCGCTTCGGGCGGGTTTGCCTGACCGCGCACGATGCCCGACCGGTGATCCGGTCGGGCATCGGCGCGCCTGGTGCCTCGTCGGCGTCGGTGGGTCGAACGTCGGCCCGACGCGTACGCTGGATGACGTGGCCAGCGTTCGTGTCGAATTCACTGTCGAGCCGTTTCATGATGGGCACCCGGGGGACCACGTGCTCGCCGCGTGGCGAGCGGTCGAGGCCGACGGCTGCGAGCTCGAGACCGGCCCGTTCAGTTCGGAGGTCAAAGTCCCCGATGCAATCGTTGCAACGGTTGTCGCCGATCTGCTGCGAGCTGCGCTCGACGGCGGGGCGACCCGAGTGACCGTTCAAGTCGAGCCGATCGCCGCGGAGCACGGGGCCTCGTGAGAGCGCTCGATCACCCGCTGATTCGGGCGATTCGTCCGATCGCCGACGCAATGGGCGCGCGAGTGTTGCCGTTGACCCAGCGCGAGCCGTCGGATTTGGCGCTGCAGTGGGACGGCGAGGACATCGCCGTTGTTCGGCTGGCTCCGTTGCACGGCGCGCTGGACCGACTGATCGAAGGTGTCGAGCGAGAAATGAATGGCAGGTTGCGCGAACTGACCCGCGAGGAGAAGCAACGGGCGGTACGCATGCTTGATGAGCGGGGTGCATTCATCCTCCGCCGAGCCGTGGAAGATGTGGCCGACGCGATGAACGTGTCGCGTATCACTGTGTACAACTACCTCAACGCCATCCATCGATAGGTCCGCCGATGGCAATCGAATGGGTCGGCCTCGACGCCGACGACACCCTGTGGCATTCAGAGGATGGGTTCAACGAGGTCATCGCCACCTTTCTCGACGTCGTCTCGCCCTATGTCGATGCAGGTCGCGACGACGTCGAGCGGCGGCTGCTGGCCATTGAACACGCCAACCTCGAGGTGTTCGGCTATGGAGTGAAGGGCTTCACCCTGTCGATGATCGAGGCTGCTGTCGAGGTCAGTGCCGGGAGGATTCCGTCGAGCGAACTAGCGCGAGTGGTCGAGCTCGGTCGTGAGTTGATGCGCAAACCCGTCGTGCTACTCGACGGCGTGGCCGAGGTGGTGGCCGAGTTAGCTGGTAGCCATCGATTGTTGCTGATCACCAAGGGCGACCTGCTCCATCAGGAGACAAAGGTGATCCAGAGCGGCCTCGAAGCGCACTTCCACGCGATCGAAATCGTCAGCGAAAAGCACCCCGAGGCGTACCGGCGGGTGTTGCATCGTCATGACATCTCTCCCGAGGTGTTTGTGATGGTCGGCAACTCGGTGAAGTCCGATATTTTGCCCGTGTTGGCCATCGGGGCAGCGGCGGTGCACATCCCATACGAATTTCTCTGGGGAGCCGAGCACGCGGAACACGACGGCTCGGTCCCCGAGCTCACCTCGATTACCGCTCTGCCCGCATGGCTCTCCGGGCGGTAGCGGCCCGTCGACGTGTCACCCCCGGTCGAGGCGGTCGAGCCATCGGCGAGTCGCTGGGCCGACAACGCCGTCGACGACCATCGTCGGGTCATGCTCGGCGCGCACCGTCTGTTGGAAGTAGATGACCGAGTCGCGAGTGGCGGCGAAATATCGCCCCGTCGCACCGTGACGTTCGAGGAGCGGAGCGCCGAGGCGCAAAAGAGTGTTCTGCAACGCAGTGACTGCCGGGCCAGTATCGCCGTACTCGATCGTGTCGCCCGATGAAGCGGGAGCAGGGTTCGGGCCATCCGAGGCTCGACTCGCATAGGTCTTCAGCCATCGCCACGTCGCCGGGCCGACTACCCCGTCGACGACCATCGCCGAGTCCTGCTCGGCCCGGATTCGCTCCTGAAATTCCCTGACCGCGGCCTCGGTGATGGCGAGGTAACGTCCGGTCGCTCCGTTGCGGGCCAACGCCGGCGAGCCGACCGTGATCAACAACTCCTGGGCCCGGGTGACCTCATCGCCGACCGAACCGTTCCTGAGCGAGCCGGAGTTGTCCGCGGACCCTGCGACTTCGGACGACGAGCCGGTCGCAGTAGCGTCCCGTCTGCCGAGGACCGCGTCACGGATCAACGACGCGGCGGCTCTCGCCCCCTTGCCGTGAGGTGCACTCCGTCGGATTCGACCAGTCCGGCCTTGCTGCGAGCGTGCGTATTCCAATCGAGCAGGTCGATGAAACCGGCTGAGTTTTCGGCCGCGGTAACCAACAACCGGTTGTTCCCGTGGTACGAGGTCGTCGCGCTGTTCGGCGCCGAGTACTCCACATTCGTTCGGAACGTCAGCCAGGTGATGTGGTCGATCCCGAGGCGGCGCGCAACGTCGGGCAGAATTTGGACGGAACGTTTGGACGTCTCGTACCCGGCATGACGCGGCGCGCAAGACGTAGTCGATCTGCGACAGCGGGTCCTGACTTTCCGGATACCAGTCGAGGGCCGCGAGCGTGGAGTCCCCGATCAGCAGGACCCGAGCGCCTGCCGCATGGGCAGGCGAGGGAGCCGTGGGTGGCCGGCCAGGACGGAACGGTGGTTCGCTGCGGCTCGGAACGAAGGTTCCTCAATGGTTGAGGGCAACACCGGCGCGCCCCGCGGTATAGGCGGCGACGGCGATGAGCAGCGTGGCGAAGGCGCGCAGGCTGCGGGTGGGATTGAGCCGATTGGCGATCTTGCCGCCGGTGACGACGCCGACGATGGCCGCGATGGTGAACGGCACGGTGATCCCCCAGTTGATGCTGGTGGCGGGCAGGCGGGTGGTGAGGGTGACCGCGCTGTTGATCGTGATGACCAACAACGACGTGCCGATGGCCTTGGGCATCGGCAGCTTGAGCCCGAGAGCCAGAGCGGGGACGATGACGAAGCCTCCGCCGACTCCGAACAGCCCGGTGAGGAACCCAACGGCAGTACCGGCCAGCAGCAACGTGGTTGTGGTGCGTGCATCGATACGGAACCCGGTGGGTTCCCGGCCACCAGCGAGGGTCAGCGCTGTGGTTTCGCCGACGCGGGTGCACGTGGGGCAGCCGGTGATCATCCGCCAAGCAGCGATGACGACGAGCCCGGCGAAGGCCAGAAGGAGCACGTTCGAGTCGAGACGTCGATTGACCGCCGCGCCCGCGAGGGCGCCGCCGATGCCCGCAAGCCCGAACGCGACGCCGGTGTCGACGGCTACTCGTCCGGCGCGGTAGTGGCCGATCAATCCGACGGCCGAGGCGGCGCCGACGAGCAACAGGCTGCTGACGGTCGCTTGTTTGGGATCTTGCCCAGCGGCGTAGACGAGGGCGGGAACCGCAAGGATCGAACCTCCGCCGCCGAGTGCGCCGAGCGAGAGCCCGATCAGAAGCCCGAGCGGTGACGCGAGCAGTATGCGGATCACCAGCAGGAGGAGGTGGTGGCGGCGAGCCACGTGGGGTAGCCGCCGATGATGTCGGCGACCGTCGTGAACCCGGCCGCCCGCATGACGGACGCGGCGATCGACGAGCGGTAGCCACCCGCGCAGTAGACGACCGTCGGCGCGGCCGGGTCGAGTTCGCTGAGGCGACGGGTGAGCTGGGCGAGTGGGATCGAGCGGGCACCAGGGATGATCCCGTCGATCGCAGCCTCGTCGGCACTGCGGACGTCGACAATCTGCACCGGGCCGGTGCCGTCACCGTCAGGGATGTGCCGGCTGGCGATGTCGTCGGCGGTCAACCGCCGAGCGGTGGTGACGGCCTGTGGATGCAGGAGCGCATCGCGGTCGAGATCGACGACAGCTCCGACGACGTTGTCGTAGCCGATGCGGGCGAGCCGGACGCGAGCTTCGTCGGCGCGGCTGGGCTCGGTGATCAGAACGATGGGGCGGTCGGGATCGATGACGTCGCCGGCGTACTCGGCGAATCGGCCGTCTATCCCAACGTTGATCGAACCAGTCAAGTGCGCGGTGGCGAACCGTTCGGGGGTCCGGGTGTCGAGCACGACTGCTCCGGCGGCGACTGCGGCGATGGCGGTTGTGGCGTCGATCAGTGGTGTTGTGGCGTGTTCGACGAACAGCAGATGGTCGGCGCGGTTGGCCGCCGAAGCGTGGGCGAAGTAGGGCGGCGTGGCGGGTTGTCCGGCAGTGACGACGGCCACGAACTCCTCGATCGTCATCGGTGCCAGCGCGTAGTTGGTGGCGCGTTGCTCGCCAATGGTCGAAGACGTCGCGGCCGACATGCGTTTGCCGCAGGCCGAGCCCGCCCCATGCGCCGGGAAGACAGCGGTGGAGTCGGGCAGCGTGAGCAACTGCCCGTGGAGCGAGCGGTGAAGGTCGCGGGCCATGTCGGTGGCGGTCAGTCCCGCCGAGGCGAGTAGATCGGGGCGGCCGACATCGCCGATGAACAACGTGTCACCGGTGAGTACCGAGACCGGTTGGCTGCGAGGGTGGTCGCGCACGACAATCGAAATCCCCTCGGGGGTGTGGCCAGGGGTGTGGCGGATCTCCAACGTGACCTCGCCAAGCGACAGTGTCTGTCGGTGAGCCAGTGGCTCGATGGTGAAGTCGACACAGGCGCGGTCGCCGTACGAGACGAGGGCACCGGTCGCCGCGGCGAGTTCGAGATGTCCGGACAGGAAATCGGCATGGACGTGGGTCTCGATGATTCGCTCAATGCGCAGGCCGGCGGCCGCGGCGTCAGCGAGGTAGGTCTCGATGTCTCGTTGGGGGTCAACGACCATGGCGCGCCCGGTTGTGGTGTCGCCGATCAGGTAGCTGAACAGCGACAGGCAGGCGAGTTCGTACTGACGGAAGAACAACATGGAAATCTCCTGCTCGATTGAGGCCGGTCAGTGGTTGAACGAAACGTGGGGCAGGAGTCGGTCGAGCCAGCGAGGCAATGCCCAGGCGCGCTCGCCGAGCAGTCCGAGCAGCGACGGCACCAACATCATGCGGATGACGGTGGCATCGAGCAGGACGGCGACGGCGAGGGTGACGCCGAGTTCGGTCGGGGGGATCGGCCCGGTCACTCCGAAGGCGATGAACACCACGATCATGATCAACGCGGCGTTGGTGATCGGCTTGCCGGTGCGAGCAACCCCTTCGGCGACTGCTCGATGGGCATCACCCGTGGCGTCGTGACGTTCCTTGATCGCGGCGAGCAGGAACAGTTGGTAGTCCATCGACAAGCCGAACAACAGGGCGAAGAAGAACAGCGGGGCCCAAGCGTTGACGAAGCCCTGGTGTTCGATGCCGAGAAGTCTTGCGCCGTACCCGTGCTGGAACACGAGGGTGGCGAACCCGAAGCTTGCGGCGACACCGATCAGGTTGAGCACGATCGAGGCGAGGGCGATCACGGGGCTGCGAAACACGACGAGGACCAGCAGGAACGCAACCACCATGATCAATCCGACGGCCAACGGTGTTGCGCCGACCAAGGCGTCGGTGAGGTCGTGGTTCTGTGAGCCGGGACCACCGACTCGGGCGTCGGGGACGGTGATCGCCAACTCGTCGCGCAGTCGGTCAACGAGCCGTCCGGTCGCCGGATCGTCGACGGCGGTGGCGGGGATCACCCGCACCACGGCGGTTGGGTCCTTGGTCATCGCCACTTGCGTGGCGAGCACCCCGTCGGCGGCCGTCGCCGTGGCGATCACGGTGTCGACGTCCGCCGCCGGTGTGGTGATGAACAGCGGTGCGGCCGCTCCGGGACCGAACGATTCGAGCACCATGTCGTAACCGTCGCGGCTCTGGGCACCGCGATCGACGACCCCGGCAGCGGGCATCCCGAGGCGCATTCCCAACGCCGGCGCGGCTAGCAGGAGCAGGATGCCGAGACCAGCGGCGAGGGTGATGCCGGGGCGACGCATCGCCAAGGCCGTCCATTTCGCCCAGCGGCCAACGGCGGCGCTGTCTCGTCGGGCGGCCCGCCGACTGTTACCACGGGTGGTCAGCGCTCGGTCGCCGAGCAGCATCAGGATCGCCGGGAGCAGCGTCAAAGACGCGGCTGCGGTGGCGATCACCGACATGATCATCCCGAGGGCCATCGAGCGGAACACCATCACCGGCACCACGAAGACGGCGGCCAATGACAACACCACGGTCAAAGCGGAGAGGAAGACAGCCTTGCCCGAAGTGGCCAGGGTGGCGGCGATTGCATCGGCTGCGCCGTGGCCCGCAGCACGCTCCTCGCGGTAGCGAGAGACGATAAACAGGCTGTAGTCGATACCGACGGCGAGGCCGATCATCATCGAGAAGTTCATGGCCCACACCGACATCGGCGTGACTGCCGTGGCCAGATGTAGCGTGGCGAACCCGGTGGCGATCCCGGCAATCGCCAGGATCAACGGCACCCCCGCCGCCACCACCGAGCCGAAGGCGATGAACAACAGGATCATCGTCGGCAGACCCGACAGCAGTTCGGCCTTGTGCAACGCCCGCTCGTTGGACAGGTTGAAGTCGTGCCACACCGCCCACTCCCCGGTCGCGTCGGCGGTTGCCCCGGCGGGCAGGACGATTGCCTCGACCGTTTGCATCACGTCACCCGCAGCCTCGGGCTTGTCGGCGTCGGATGGCGCGTCCAGACCGACCGGCACCAGGGCGGTCCGTCCGTCACGGGCGATGAGCCCGGCCTCGGCGGGTTGAGTCAGCGGGTCGACAACCGTTGTGGTACCCGCACTGCCGGTGAGCCCGGCGACCAGCGCGCGCAGCCCGGACGGATCGTCGACAATCGGGCCGGGCTGGCGGTACACCACGATGGCCGACTCGGCACCCAACGCGGGGAAGTCGTCTCGCAAAGTGTCGCGCACCTCGAGCGCCGTTGAGCCCTGCGCCTCCCAACCTGCGCCCGATAATGCGCCGACCAGGGTGATCGCCAGTGGAGCCGAGATCATCGTGACCAGCAGCCACGCGATCACCGCACGCCACGGCCGACGCGCCGAAGCGCGCCCGAGGCGAGCGAGCACGCCGTCGCGGGCCGTCGTGTCGGCGTGTCGGGGAAGTTCGGTATCGGTAGTCGTGTTCATCGGGTTCCTCGTGGTGGGGCGCGCCGAAGCAGATGGCGCGGCGTATGGATCTCGTGACCGGCAGATGCCGGGCGGACAGCTCAGGCGAGCTTGGTGAACATTTTCTGGACGTCGGCGATCGAGTAGCCCTCGGCCGCTGACTGCTCGGGGTTTGAGACGCACCAGGTCAATCCGGCGGCAACGAGTGTGAACCCTGTCTGTTCCAACGCCTTGTTGGCGGCAGACAACTGGGTCACGACGTCACGGCAGTCGCGACCCTCGACAAGCATCTGCTGGATGCCGCGTACCTGGCCTTCGATCCGTCGTAGCCGACGAATCAGATCGGCAATTGTGTCCTCGGGAATCTCCACACCTCGAAGACTACACATACCCCCATAGGTATTGCAACATACCCGTGGGGGTATCGACTTCGCCGCTACACCCACGATCTGTCGGGGGGCGGGTGATGCCAGTTTCGGCTTCCGCTCGCCCCGTCCGGTATCTACGCAAGGTTCAGGCTGGATCGGATCGTCGCAACACGATGTCGACGCGGGGATGTTCGGCGGCGCTCCTGATGACGAGACGGCCGGGGAGCGATTCGATCAGGCGGGTTGCCAGGGGGAGGCCAAACCCGTGTTCTCGGAGTCGGCCTGGTGTCGTTTGGTTCGGGTTGTGGGTGAAGCCGGGTCCGTGATCGGCGACTGACGCTGTGACGTGGTCGGAGGTCACCAGGTGGCTGAGATGGACGTCGCCGGCCCCGTGGACGAGTGCGTTGTCGAGGAGCACGTCGATTGCGTGGCGTAACACCGAGTCGGTGCCGACGACGGTCGGGGTGAACCGGGTGTCGGAGACGACCAGGTTTCGTCCGGCTGCCGCGAACCGGTTGCGCCAGTCGGAGGTCGTCGTTCCGAAGACGTCACCGAGTTGCAGCTCCGATGCCGATCGGGTGGCGGTTCGGGCGATGGTCAGTAGTTCTGCGATTGTCTGTTCAAGGCGTTCGATGTCGCTGAGGGCTTCGGTGAGGACTTCGGTCGAATCCTTGCGGGGGAACCGCAATTCGGTTTCGATGTTGGTTCGTAGCCCGGCGAGTGGGGTGCGGAGTTGGTGGGATGCGTCGGCGCTGAATGCTCGTTCGCGTGTGACGAGATCGTCGAGGCGATGGGCGGACCGGTAGCGAAAGCCGACCAGCTACGAGGTAGCCGATGACCGCACGGTGGAGATACGACCGGGCGAACCCGCCTGGTCGAGTTTGCGGCGCAGCGCTGCGACGTGGAAGTCGAGGGTCTTGGTCGATCCGAACCAGTGTTCGTCCCACACGTCGGCCATCAACGTTTCGCGTGTCACGACGTGGCCCGCATCGGCGGCGAGGCGGGATAGAAGGTCGAACTCCTTCGCGCGCAAGTCGATTTCGCCCCCGTCGAGCCACACCCGCCGAGATGCGGTGTCCAACATGAGGTCACCGGCATCGACAATCGGCTGAGCGCGGGCCTCGACGCGGCGGAGCTGAGCACGGACTCGGGCCATGAGTTCGGCGAGCTTGAACGGTTTCGTGATGTAGTCGACCGCGCCGGCGTCGAGGCCGACGACGATGTCGAGTTCGTCATCGCGAGCGGTCAACATGATGACGTCGATGCTCGAATCGAACCGGTGAATGCGCCGACAGACCTCCAGTCCGTCGATGTCGGGAAGTCCGAGGTCGAGCAGGACGAGGTCGGGACGTCGGGTTTGCACGGCCTGCACGCCGTCGAGTCCAGCACTCACCCAGCGGGCGTCGTATCCGCTCGCTGAGATGGCGCGCAACAGTGTCGACCCGGGGGGTCGCCGATGCCCGCAAGGCGGTCGCCGAGACGCTCGCCTATCTCGACTGCACCAATCTCGCCGATCGCAAGGTGGGCTCGATTTCCACCGGCATGCGCCAACGCGTCGGCATCGCCCAGGCCGTGTTGCACCCAAGGACCCCGGTGGAGAGGAGACCGCCGACTGAATTCAGATCCTGATGGTTCATTACTTGATGAATTCAGGAAAGCATGTACTATTGGCTCCATGTCACCCGTCGCCGATCGCCTCGACACGCTCGCCCGCGTGGGGACGGCGCTGGCCGATCCGACTCGGCGGCAGATCCTGGTTCGTCTCGTTGACGGTCCGGAGTTCCCGGCCGCGCTGGCGGAGCAGCTCGGTGTCGGGCGCACGAATATCTCCAACCATCTCACCTGCCTACGCGGCTGTGGTTTGGTGCGGGCCACCCGCGTCGGCCGCCAGGTTCGTTACGAGTTGGCGTCGCCGCGGCTCGCCCACGCCTTGACCGACCTACTCGACCTCGAACTCGATATCGACCATACCCACAAGGACCTCGATGACCGTCCCTGACCAGTCCGTTCGATTGATCCGCAAGCCGCCGGTTGACGTCGCCGCGGCTGCCGTGGGGCGGGCGGCGGCGGTGCGCCGAGCCCGGGGGTTCAACGGGGTGACGATCGGCTGGAACAGCATCGAGGGGGTGATCGCGATCGCCGCCGGCCTGACCGCCGGGTCGGCGAGCCTCGTCGGGTTCGGGTTCGATTCGGCCATCGAGGTGTCCGCCGCGTTCGTGCTGCTCTGGCGGTTGAGCATTGAACGAGCCGGCCGGTGCACGAAAGCGGCCGACGCGAAGGCGACCAAGGGCGTGGCGATCAGCTTCGCGTTGCTGGCCGGTTACGTGTCGATCGAGTCGATCCGTGACCTGGCGACCGAGGCCGCACCCCAGGTCAGCCGGGTCGGGTTGGTGCTGGCCATCGCATCGCTGGTGGTGATGCCGCTGCTCGCCCGAGCGAAACGGAAAGTGGCGATTGAACTCGGATCGGCGGCCGCCGTGGCCGAAGCGAAGCAAACGAATCTGTGTGCCCTGATGTCGGCGGCCCTGCTGGTCGGGCTGACCGCCAACTGGTTGTTGGGATGGTGGTGGGCCGACCCCATCGCCGGGCTGGCGATCGCCGCCTTGGCGGCGGTTGAAGCGGTGCGCACCTGGCGGGCCGAGTCCCTTGCCGATACGTGTTGTGGTTGATCGACAATGAGTGACCACGACGTACAACTCGATCTTGCGGTGCTGGTGCCCGGTGCCCACGGACCCGGCGACCGCTGCGTCGCCAATCTCGTGTCGTTGCTCGAAGCGACCCCCGGCGTGCGGTCGGTGCATCTCACCGAGCCCGGCGACCGCGCCGCCCAAGTCTGCGTCCACGTCGACCAGGGTGCGATCTCGCTGGCGAGAATCGAGGAGAAGGCGCGATCGGTCGGGGCCGAACTCGACGCCCGCTATGGCCACACCCACGCCACCATCGACCCCGCCCCGGGCCATGTGACCAGGGCCGACGCGATTGGCGCGCGTCTGCGTCGGCTGTCCGGTGTGGTTGATGCCGAGGTGGCCACCGACGGCGAAGTCCGCCTGGAGTGGGATCGAACCGTCACTGATCTCGATGCCCTGGTAACGCTGGCCCAGCGATCAGGTCTCGTACTGACTCCCACCCCGCGGTCGGCGGCGGCCGCGTCGCTGCGACCTGAGAGGGGTCCCTCGGCCGGCCCGGCCGCCGAACCCGGCGACCATGACGATCACGCCGGACATGCGCATGGCAAGCCCGGCACCGGTCATCACGGTGATGATGACCGCCACGCCCACGGTCATGGCGGGGGGAACGAGCTGGTCTTCGTGGTTGTCGCATTCGCCGTCTA
>JANNNL010000502.1:0-16973 GCA_031398525.1 Actinomycetes bacterium
GACGGCCATCCGCTCGGTCGTCGTGTGGCCGCTCTGTTCGACACAGACGACATCACCGATCCGCCCGCGGCGGACGCGTACATCGGCTACGGCTCGCTGTCACTCGTTCCGGAGCTGTTGTCGAAACCGATCCGCGACCACAACGTCGATGAGCTTGCGTTTTTGTCATATCTGTTGACTCGGCTTGATCTTCAACCGGTCAATCCCGTGACCGCGGATGCCGCCGCCGCGATCGGTGCAAAGTATCGATTGAAGCCGCTCGATGCGATTCACCTGGCGACGGCGATTTTGATGGGAGCCGATCGTTTCATCACGAACAACCGGCGCGATTTCAATGCTTCGGCCATTCGTGAGATCGCAATCACCTACCCCGACGACCTGCCGGAGCCCGTCGCCGTGTAGGTCCGATCGTTCTCGGCGGCACCGCCGCCGGACGAAAGAACCTGCTCAGTGAAGGTCGGTGAGCTTCCCGTACTGCTCGGCGAGAAGGTAGTAGAAGGTCACCCGAGACTTGTTCGTCTCCGCCGACATCTGGGCGCAAATCGAACCGATTGCCGCATCAAGGTCCCCATCGGCGTCGGTCAGACGGAGCTTCTTTTCCATCCAGCTCTCGCGGACGCGCAGTCGCTCCGCCCACCGTGGGTGACAGCGGAGCCGACCGTAACCGCTCGAAAGACTGTCGTAGGAGCACATCGGCCTCGTCGGCCGGAAGTACGTTCGCGTCATGTCGATTACCACCGTTGCCGAGATCGTCCGGGTCCATGGGAAGGGGCGATCCGATCACGCCGCGATCATCCAGGGGCATCGCCGTTTAACCTGGTCGGAGCTGTACCGACGATCGACGCAGGCTGCTCAAGGTCTCGCTGAGGCGGGGGTCGGCCATCAGGATCGAGTCGCATTTCTCGACAAGAATGGTGTCGAACACTTCGAAATTTTCTTTGGTGCTGCGCTGCTGAACGCCATTTGCGTCGACGTCAACTGGCGGCTGGCCGCCCCCGAGGTGGCCTACATCGTCAACGACGCCAAGTCGAAGGTGCTCGTCGTTGGTCCAGACTTTGTGCCGATTCTCGACGCCATCGAGGCAGAACTGACGACGGTCACCAAGATCGTGGTACTAGGTGGGCACCCAAAGCATGAGGACTACGCCACGTGGATCTCCCGGCAGCCGACGGTCGATCCCGGTGTCGGCGCGGCCAACGACGATGTCGCCTTCCAGCTCTACTCATCGGGCACGACCGGTCGGCCGAAGGGCGTCATGCTCACGAACGCCAACTTCTTCGGGCTGTTGCCCATGGCCAAGACGATCTGGGAACTGTCGCCCGATTCGGTGAACATGGTTGCGATGCCGCTGTTCCATATCGGCGGGGGAGGGTGGGCCGTGGCTGGCATGTACGAGGGATGTACGTCGGTGATCGTGCGCGACCTTGACCCGGCAGCGGTCATCAAGATGATCGGTGAACTGCGGATTACCCACGCGTTCCTGGTGCCCGCCGTACTGCAGCTCATGCTGATGATTCCCGGCGTGGAAGCGGCCGACTTCTCCTCGCTTGAGGTGGTTGTCTACGGCGCCTCGCCGATATCCGAGGCGGTCCTGGCCAAGTGCGTCACCCTGTTCGGCTGCAAATTCTGGCAGGCGTACGGCCTGACCGAGACCACCGGCGCGGTCGTCAATCTGCCACCCGAGGACCACGATCCCACCGGCGCGAACAAGCATCGCCTGCGCTCGTGCGGCCTGCCCGGCCCCGGAGTCGAGATTCGCATCGTTGACAGCGCAACTGGCGACGACGTGGAGCAAGGAGCGGTTGGCGAAATCTTGATTCGTTCGGTACAGGTGATGAAGGGCTACTGGAACATGCCCGAGGAGACCGACAAGGCCATCACCTCCGACGGTTGGTTTCGCAGCGGCGACGCCGGCTACCTCGACGCCGATGGGTACTTGTACATCCACGACCGGGTCAAGGACATGATCGTGTCGGGCGGCGAAAACGTCTATCCGGCCGAAGTCGAGAACGTATTGATGGGGCACGCCGGCATCGCCGATGTCGCGGTGATCGGGGTGCCCGATGAGAGGTGGGGCGAGACCGCCAAGGCCATGGTGGTTCGGGCAGCCGGCACCGATGGCGAGTCGCTGACGGCCGACGAGGTGATCGCGTACTCTCGCCAGCGCCTGGCCCGGTTCAAGTGCCCCACGACGGTCGAGTGGCTCGACATGCTCCCTCGCAACCCGAGTGGCAAGGTGCTCAAGAAGGACCTACGCGCTCCGTACTGGGAGGGGCGTGATCGCCAAGTCAACTAGTGGGGTGTTGATCGCGCACGATCGAACGCGATCGGCGGGCGGCGTGCTAGCAACGGCGACCATGAACGACTCGATGGCTGGACAGGTGGCGCTTGTTACTGGAGCGGGGAGTGAACTCGGTATCGGCTTCGCTGCGGCCCGCCGACTCGGTCGTGCCGGAGCGTCGGTCGCTCTGGTGTCGACCAGCGACCGGATCTACACCAGGGCCGCTGAGTTGGTCGCCGAGGGCGTCAGCGCGGTTGGCCTCATCGCCGACCTGACGGATGAAGGGCAGGTCACCGCGATGGTCGCCTCGGCGGTCGACCAACTCGGCTCGATTGACATTCTGGTCAACAACGCGGGCATGGTATCGGTGGCGGCCGGTCGCGACGCGAGTGGCCCGTTCGACGAGTTGACCTTGGCCGAATGGAACGATGCGATGAGCCGGAACCTGTCGTCTGCCTTCCTGGCGACCAAGGCGGTGCTTCCCTCGATGCGGGAGCGTCGCTACGGGAGAGTGGTCAATGTGTCGTCGGTATCCGGGCCGCTCGTTGCGTTCGACAATGGCTCGGCTTATGCCGCGGCGAAGGCCGGAATGGTGGGAATGACCAGGGCCCTTGCGCTTGAGGTGGGCCATCTCGGCATTACCGTCAACGCCGTAGCACCAGGATGGATCAATACCGCCGCAGCCGTCGAAAAGGAGCAGAAAGCTGGCTTCGCCACACCGGTCGCTCGGCCCGGCACCCCCGACGAAGCAGCGGCGTGTGTGGAGTTTCTTGCCAGCCCGAGCGCGTCGTACGTGACGGGGACCATGCTGGTAGTCGACGGAGGCAACTCGTTGGTCGAGGATCTCAACCGGCGTCCGCCGCGCTGACCGGAGTGCCCGATCGCGAACCGACGATCATTGCAGGCGCTCGGCAGTGATCCGCGACACAACTCGATCCGTCCGATGATCGACGATCTTCAGGTCGACGGCCTCGATCTCCTCAATCGTGGTCTGAGCGCTCGGAAAGACGATTCCCGATGCCCGCATTGTCATCTGGACGACTCGCCCGGCCGGCGACGTTGCCTTGGTGAGTGACATGACGAAGAGTCGTCCGCCGGGCCGAAGCACTCGTGCGGCCTCGCTCAACGCTCCCGCTCGGTCGCCGATCTCGTTCAACGACCCGCCGACAACCACTGCGTCCGCATGACCATCGAGCACTGGCAGACGCTGGGCCAACGCCCGGACAGCTGCGACGTGAACGCCACTCATCGCTGCCCGATGGAGCAGACGGCGCAGAAACCCGTGGCTGTGATCAATGGCGATCACGCGGGCTCCTTCGGCAGCAAGACCCCTCGCATAGAGCCCTTCGGAGCAGCCGACGTCGATCACGAGGCCTCTATCTACGGGTCCGACTGCGGCCCTCATTTCGGCGAGCTCCTCGGCGATCGTGAACGTGCGGCCTGACAGCAGACCGAGTGAGCGGCACCGCCAGATCGCCTCGTACATCTCGGGTACGACGGGAGCGATGTTGGTGACCTGCGCGAGCGTGCGGGGCGCTCGATCGCGCCCAATCGCATGCCAGATTCCGAGTTCAACGGTCGACGGATCTTGGCCGTCTGGCCCCACCAGCCGGGCCGTCATCAGCCCGACTGCCGGCGCTCGTTCGACCTCGAATTCGTGGTCGACGTGGAGTGGTGAGGCCCCTGTGATCGGCGACCGTAAGTGAGGAAGTACCTGTTCGATCAACCCCTTTGCCTTTCCGCCCGTGTGCTCACGTGGAGTATGGCGACATCACCCCTGGTTCACCAAAGAAAGCACGCTCAGCCCTCGCTGGGGCTCCCAGCGTCCGAAATCTTGATACTACACAGAGTAAGTCTTGACGAACTGTTTGTGGCTAACCCTGTGATGAACTCAAACTTTGTTAGATTGCACTCAATGCAAAATACACGCGAGCCAGGCGGGGCCGCGACTCGATCGAACGTTCGGGAACGAGCGATCGAGATCGGTCTTGCGATCCTTGATGAAGAGGGCGCAGACGCTCTCACATTGAAACGAATCGCGGAAGTCATCGGTGTTCGGCCTCCAGCCCTCCACTGGCACTTCCGCGATCGTCATGCGCTGATGGAGGAAATTCTTGAGGCAGCGCTCAGACACGTCGAATGTGACGACAATGGTCGACCATGGGACGTCCAATTTGTGAAACTGGCCGAGGCCGTCTTCCAACGAATTCCACCGGTGGCAACGATCGCCGGAGCGCTCGGCAGCGGACCGATCTCCTCGTGGACCGGTATGCCTCGGGTGTCGACACTGCTCGACGAGGTACTACAGCACAGCGGCCTGAACGAAGCCGCTCGGATCGACGTTCACGATGCGACCCTGGCGATCATCGTTGGCTACGGCCTTGGTGCGGTTGGGAACGCTCGATCGAGCGATCGAGCGATCGAGGCGTCGCGTGTGACGACCGCCGTGAAGATGGTGCTCGCCGGGGCCGCAACTCGGCTCCCGGCGGCACATTGACTTCAACCAAGCGGCTGGTCGTCAGCCCTGAGCGGAACTGATCGCCTGCCACACCCGCTCGGCCGTTGCCGGCATGTCGATGTGGCGGACGCCGAGATGGGCGAGCGCATCGACCACTGCAGATTGCAGCGCCGGTGTCGAGCCGATGGTTCCTGACTCGCCGATTCCTTTGGCCCCCAGGGGGTTGACGAACGTCGGCGTCTCCATATGGACGACCTCGATCGACGGCAGTTCGGCCGCCGAAATGAAGGCGTAGTCGGCGAGGTTCGAGGTGATCGGGTTGCCGTCAGCGTCGTAACGAACCTCTTCCCACAAGGCCTGGGCGGTGCCTTGGGCAACGCCGCCGTGGATCTGGCCTTCGAGCAGCATTGGGTTGAGTACCCGGCCGGCATCGTCGCAGGCCACGTGGCGGATGTGGCGCACCTGACCCGTCTCGATATCGACCTCGACCACCGCGACGTGTGACCCGAACGGGAATGTCGGGCTGGACGCTTCGAAGAACGTGTCGATCAGTAGCCCGCCATCGTCCTTGCTGGCTACGGCCAGCTCGGCCCAGGTCTTGGCGACCGCGGGAGTACCAGCGACGTGGAACGCGCCGTTGTCCTTGTCGAGTACCACGTCGGCGGCGTCGGCCTCGAGAAGACGGGCGGCGACGTTTCTGGCAAGATCGACCAACTCGGCCGACGCCTTGTCGACGGCGGCGCCACCTTGTTGCAACGAGCGTGACCCCATCGTGCCGCCGCCGGCGGGCACGAGATCGGTATCGCCCCAGACCAGTTCGATCGAGTCCATCGGGATGCCGAGCTGCTCGCTGGCGATCATTGCCCACGACGTTTGGTGACCCTGGCCGTGCGGCGAGGTACCCGTGTAGACGATTGCTCGGCCGTCGTCGGTGATCTCGACCTTGGCGTTCTCGCCCATCGGCGGCACGCCTCCCGTGATCTCGACGTAGACGCTGACTCCGATGCCGAGTTGCTTCGCTGAGCCCGACGCCCGGCGGATGGCCTGCTCGGCGCGCAGACCGGCATAGTCGGCCGCCGCGAGTGCCTTGTCGAGCGCCCCTTCATAGTTGCCGACGTCGTAGGTCTGGCCGATGACGGTGGTGTGCGGCTCCATGAACGCCGGGATCAGGTTCTTGCGGCGCACATCGACCGGGTCCATGCCGATCTCGGCAGCGAACATATCCATCGCCCGCTCGGCTGCGGCAGTGGCCTCGGGGCGACCGGCGCCGCGGTAGGCGACGATCGGGGTGGTGTTGGTGACCACCGATGTCGTACGGCACTCGATCTTCGGGAACGCATACACCGCCGATGACATTGGGCGGGTCATGAACGGGGCGAGGATCGTGCCGATCTCGGCGAAGCCGCCGCAGTCGGCGAACACCTGCAGACGGTAGGCCTCAACCTTGCCGTCACGCGAACCGCCGATTGTGGCGTACTGCACCTGCGAGCGACCATGGCCGAGGGCCATCATCGATTCGGTGCGGGTCTCACGCCATGTCATCGGGCGCCCGTGACGGGTCGCCAGCGGGCCGAGGAGAAGTTCTTCGGCGTAGGCACCGATCTTGGCTCCGAAGCCGCCACCGACGTCGGGGGTGATGATGCGAACCTGGTCGCCTGTCACGCCGTTCGCTGCGGCCAGCGGGTCTTTCGCCCCCTGGGCGTGCTGAGTGGAGAGCCATTGGTAGAGCCGACCGTCGACCCACGCGGCCGCGGCGCCCCGAACCTCAAGCGGGCAAGGGGCGACGCGCTGGTTGACGAAGCGGCCGGTGACGACCACCTCGCAACCCTCGAAAAACTCATCGCCCGTGTTGTCGGGCATGCCGAGTGCGGTGGTGTCGAAAACGACGTTGCTGCCTGCGGCTTCGTAGAGCAACGTCGACGAGGCCATTGCCGACTCGACGTCGACGAGCACTTCGAGCAGGTCGTAGTCGATGATCACCGCCTCGGCGGCGTCGACGCCCTGAGCGCGGGTCTCGCTGACGATCGCTACCACCGGCTCGCCGACGAAGCGGACCTTGCCCGAGGCGAGCAAAGTGTGGGTCACTGCAGGGTTGAACCCGGCGGCGACGGGCTGAAGACCCAGATCGTCCGCCGTATGGACGCCGATGACCCCGGGCATACCCGCCGCATCGGAGATGTCGATGTTGGTGATGATGCCGTGGGCCACCGTGGATCGCACGTACGTGACGTGGGCTGACCCGGCGAGCAAGGGCTCATCGTGCATGTCATCGACGTACCTGCCCCCAACGGTCAGGAACTTCGGATCCTCCTTGCGAAGAACACGATTACCGAGAATGCTGCCGACCACTGGAAACCCCCTGTATGGGACGTCGAAACTACGAGAATCGACAATAGCCAGTGCGATGCTCGTCACCCGCAGCGGGCTCGGGCTGATTGCCGCGAGCACGTCGGTTGATCAGCCTGCTGGGGCAATACTTGCGCTCGTCGCGGCCGCGTCAGTCGCCGTGGTGGTGGGAGCGGCGATCACCGACGCCTGGCGGGCCGTGAGAATTTGGCCCACCAACGAGTACGGCCAACCGGCGGGCATCAGCTCCGAGACGGGGGCGGGGAGCATGGCTATCACTGTCTCGCCGTCCTCGATCAGGCCGAGATCCTGGCGGGCGGCGTCCTTGATGCCTTCGGAGGTCTTCAACCGATCGTTCTGAGCCGACAACTCATCGTTTGCGGCGTTCAACGCCGCAAGTTCCCGGGTACGGTCGGCCAATTCCTGGCGTTGATTGATCCAGGCACGAACCGGCAGAATCAAAACGGCGGTGAGCACGGCCCCGACGATGATCGTTGCCCCAACCCCGAGCACCGAGCGGTTTCGTCGGCGTAACACCAAGCGGGTGTGATCCCCGGCGTCGGGACGCTGTGAGCTCCAACGCATTTTCATGTGCGACCATTTGACCGCGATGACTTGTCCTGGGGTGCGTTTCGCCGGTTTCTGAACGACCACCTGCGCCGGCCCGGCGCGCCGACTCCGACCTGCGGCGCGTTCGGTGACGGGGCGCACAGCGGGCGGACGCTTGGGCATTGGACTCAGTCGTCCTCAACGTCCGCCGCGAGCCAGCGCACTTCGGCCGCGGTATGCGGCGGCTTCGCCCAGGTCGGCCTCGATCCGCAGCAGTTGGTTGTACTTGGCGACCCGGTCGCTGCGGCACGGGGCACCGGTCTTGATCTGGCCGCAGTTGGTGGCGACCGCAAGATCGGCAATCGTGACGTCCTCGGTTTCACCTGAGCGGTGACTCATCACCGTCGTGTAGGCGTGGCGGGTGGCCAACTCGACCGTGTTCAGGGTCTCGGTGAGGCTGCCGATCTGGTTGACCTTGACCAGCACGCTGTTGGCGACGCCGCGATCGATGCCCATCTGCAGCCGCCGGGTATTGGTGACGAAGAGATCGTCGCCGACGAGTTGGACCTGGCCTCCGAGGGCTGTCGACAGCGACTTCCATCCATCCCAGTCGTCCTCGGCCATACCGTCTTCGATCGACACGATCGGATAGGCGGCGGCGAGTCGCTGCCAGTAGGCAACGAGATCATCGCTCGACAGCACCTTGCCCTCACCGGTGAGGTGGTATGCCCCGTCGCGATACAGCTCGCTCATCGCCGGATCGAGGGCGATGGCCAGATCGGTACCGGGCGTATAGCCAGCCTTCTCGATTGCCTCGACGAGGATGCGGATGGCGTCCTCGTTGGTGGCCAGATTGGGAGCGAACCCGCCCTCGTCGCCGACGGCCGTCGACATGCCTCGGTCGTGGAGCACCTTCTTGAGCGTGTGGTACACCTCGGTGCCCCAGCGCAGGCCCTCGCGGAAGCTTGGCGCGCCGACCGGCATGACCATGAACTCCTGTAGGTCGATGGTGTTGTCGGCGTGGGCGCCACCGTTGACCACGTTCATCATTGGGACCGGAAGCACGTGGGCATTGGGACCACCCACGTAGCGGTAGAGCGGGATCTCGAGTTCAGCCGCAGCTGCCTTGGCGATGGCCATCGACGCGCCGAGGATGGCGTTGGCACCAAGGCGCCCCTTGTTGTCGGTGGCGTCGCGATCGATCATGACCTGATCGCAGATGCGTTGGTCGAGGGCATCGAGGCCGTCGAGGGCATCGGCGATCTCGCCGTTGACGTTCTCGACCGCGCCGAGCACGCCCTTTCCGCCATAGCGGGTGCCGCCGTCGCGCAGTTCGACGGCCTCGTGCTCGCCGGTTGATGCACCCGATGGGACGATCGAGCGGCCGCGAGCGCCCGAGGCGAGGACCACCTCGACCTCGACGGTGGGATTCCCGCGAGAATCGAGGACTTCGCGGCCAACAACCTGGACGATTTCTGACATTGGGTGGAGCACTCCAAAATGAGGGAATTCAACGACAACGGTAACGAATGCGGGGTTCGTATCGGCGGCAATCGGGTTGAAACCCCGATGGTTGAGGAAAGGTAGCCAAGCCGAGATCACCGACGATGGAAGTAACCGCTACTATTTCCACGCAAGCGACCGCAGCGCAGCCAAAGCGCCGGAACGACGAGGAAAATGACGAGCATAGCCGATGTAGCGAAACACGCTGGAGTGGGCTTGGGAACGGTGTCGCGCGTGCTCAACGACAGCCCGCAGGTCAGCACCGAAACTCGAGCCAAGGTGTTGGCGGTCATCAGCGAGCTCGGCTACGAGTCGTCACGAAAGAAGCGAAATAAGGCTCCTGACCTGGGCGGATTGATCGGAGTGCTCGTTCACTTCTTTGAAGGCGCGTCGGTGTATCCGCGCCTTCGCGGCATTGTCAGCTGGCTGCAACCCCGCGGTTTCGAAGTCGTGTTGCACATCGTTGACTCGCCTGAGCGGGCCCGGGAGCGGCTGATGGAAATTCCACGGAGTCGTCAGATCGATGGGTTGGTCGTGCTTTCGTTGCCGCTGCGACCGGACGAGGGCGAACGATTGGCCGAAGCTCATTTCCCGACCGTACTGCTCGACACCCACCATCCGGCCCTGCCGAGCGTGACGATCGACGACCGCCTTGGTGGGGTGATGTCCACGCGCCACCTCATTGACCTGGGACACGAGCGCATCGCCTTCGTCGGCGAGCCACACCGCAACCCGTTCGGGTTCATCGCCAGCCGCGATCGCGAAGAGGGTTATCGGTCCGCGATGGACACTGCCGGCCTGGACGTACCCGAGAAGTACGTTCGTAAAGGGGCATACCTGCGGTCCTCAGGGCGTCAGATGGCCAATGAACTGTTCATGCTGGCCGAACCCCCAACGGCGATTGTTTGCTCGTCGGACCTGCAGGCGTTTGGCGTGCTCGAGGCGGCCCGGGCGTCCGGACGCACAGTTCCCGACGATCTGTCAATTATCGGATTCGATGATGTCGATATGGCGTCGATGGTCGGATTGACGACCATCCGCCAGCCGCTCGAACATTCGGGTCAGCGCGCCGCCGATCTGATGTTGGCGGCCCTTGATGCCCAGGTGTCCGCCCCGGAAGGGCACGATCCATCGCGAGTCACGCAGGAGGAACTCCCTCTCGACCTGATCGCCCGATCGACCACCGGACCGGCACTTTCGTTGCGTCAACGTGATGACCGTCGACGTCCCGCCCGCCCTTCCCGCCGCAAGGAAACAACTGTATGACAGCGACATCCCCCGACACTTCGCTCGAACACGCCCCGGCGAATCGGCGCCACTGGTGGGCGACTGCTGCGGCGTACCAAATCTATGTGAGGTCGTTTTCCGACACCACGGGCGACGGGATCGGTGACCTTGATGGCATTCGTTCCAAGCTGCCGTACCTGGCCACGCTCGGGCTGGATGCGATCTGGCTCTGCCCGGTTTACCCTTCTCCCCAGTGGGATCACGGTTATGACGTGGCTGACTATTTCGGGATCGAGGCGGACTATGGCACGCTCGAGTCCTTCGATGCTCTGGTCTCGTCGGCGCACCGGCATGGCATTCGGGTGATGATGGATGTGGTTCCGAACCATTGCAGCTGGGACCACGCATGGTTCAAGGCGGCCTTGGCGGCGGCACCCGGCTCGCCCGAACGGGCCCGGTTCTATTTCAGCGACGGACGTGGCCCCAACGGCGATGAGCCGCCGAACAACTGGATCAGCATTTTCGCCGGTCGGGCATGGACGCGAGTGACCGAGGCCGACGGGCAACCCGGCCAGTGGTACCTGCATGTCTTTACGCCCCAGCAGCCCGATCTGAACTGGGACAACCCCGAAGTGCCCGAAATGTTTGACGACATGCTGCGCTTCTGGTTCGACCGTGGCGTCGACGGCTTCCGGTGCGACGCGGTGACCGTGCTCGGTAAAACCCCGGGGTTGCCGGACGCGGTCGACGACTGGAATGGAAAGGATCGCCGAATCGGGGGCGAGAACCCCCACTTCACCTACGTCGAATCGGGTCACGACGCGTGGCGTCGTTGGCGTCAGACCGTCGACCAGTACGAGCGGGATCATCCGGGGCGCGAACTGGTCTTGGTTGCCGAGGCCTATGCCAACGGCCGACCCGACATCCTGCACGCCTACGTGAACCATGAGGAGTTTCACCAGACCTTCGCGTTCGACTTCCTTTTGGCCCCCTGGAACGCGAGTGCCCTGCGTACGGCGATTCTCGCCCCGTGCGAGACATTGCTGCCCAAGGGAATTATGCCGACGTGGACGAACAACAACCACGACGCGCAGCGCTGCGTCACCCGCTATGGCCGCGCCGATGCCGACACGTCGTTCTCAGGCAACAACCTGCTCAATTCCGATGCGGCAGTCGACATCGAGTTGGGTACCCGCCGGGCGGTCGCCGCGGCCATGTTGATGCTCGCCCTGCCCGGATCGGTGTACCTCTATGCGGGCGAGGAGCTCGGGCTTCCCGAGGTATTGG
Organism: Actinomycetes bacterium; assembly: GCA_031398525.1. Lineage (GTDB taxonomy): Bacteria > Actinomycetota > Acidimicrobiia > Acidimicrobiales > Ilumatobacteraceae > JANMJD01. The sequence goes on from JANNNL010000502.1 coordinate 11,652, forward strand.
ACCTTCCCGACGATGCCCGACAGGACCCGATTTTCCTGCGTACGAAGGGGGCCGATATCGGTCGTGACGGCTGCCGGGTGCCATTGCCGTGGAGTTCGACCGTGGGCACCTCGGCCGGCTTCTCGCCCGAAGGTGCCGCGGCCCCGTGGATGCCGCAGCCAGAGGGTTGGGAGCAGTTCGCCGCCGACCGCCAGGAATCAGACCCCAACTCAACGCTGAACACCTATCGCCGGGTGCTCGCCGAGCGCCGATCACGTTCCGAGATCCACGGCACTGAGTTTCGAATGGTCCTCGAGGACGACCCATCGCTCGTTGCCTTCGAACGCGGCCGCTTGTTGGTCGTGTTGAACACTGCCGATGTACCGGTTCGTGTCCCCGACGAGGTGCTCGGCGGTCGCCGGTCGGTGCTCACGCGGGAACTGCTCGACGACGATGCATACGTTCCGGGAAACTCGTGCGTCTGGTACGCGGACTAAGAATTCGGACGCGAGCCGTCATCGATCGTGACCGGTCGGTGACGGCTCGTTGGGGCTAGATCGCCAGCGAGGTCTCGAGGTCGAACAGGTGCAGGTGAGACGTGTCGATGCGCAACGTCTCGGTATCGCCGACCTTGATGGCGGTGCGCGGGTCGACGCGGGCGAGGAACCGCTGCGAAGTTTCGACTCCAGCGGCACCCACGTGAGTGGCGTCGACACTGAGGTGAAGGATCACCTCGGAGCCGAGGCCCTCGCGTACTTGCACGACGCCGCGGAACTCGTCGCCCGAGCTGACGTGCGCAGCATCCTCGACGTGTTCCGGGCGCATACCGACGGCGACCTTGCGTTGGTCGTACCCCGAGAGTGCCGGCCGCTGCGTCATCACCGAATCGGGGACATTGATGCGCTGGCCGTTGACATCGAGCCAGTTGCCGTCGGCGTGGAATGTGGCCTCTAACAGGTTCATCTGCGGCGAACCGATGAACGAGGCGACAAACAGATTCTTGGGGTGATCGTAGAGGTTCTGCGGGCTGTCGACCTGCTGCAGGTACCCCTTGGACATCACCGCAACGCGATCGCCCATCGTCATCGCTTCGATCTGATCGTGGGTGACATATACCGTCGTGACGTTCAGTTCGTGCTGCAGGTGGGCGATCTCGGCGCGCATCTGCACGCGCAACTTAGCGTCGAGATTGGACAGCGGTTCGTCCATCAGGAAGGCCTTGGGCTGGCGCACGATCGCCCGGCCCATGGCAACGCGCTGGCGCTGCCCTCCGGAGAGTTGGCCGGGGCGGCGATCGAGGTTCTCGGTCAGCTCAAGAATTCGGGCGGCATCGTCGACCCGCCGAGCGATCTCGTCCTTGGGCATCTTGCGCAGCTTGAGGGCGAAGGCGATGTTGTCGCGCACGGTCAGGTGGGGGTACAAGGCGTACGACTGAAACACCATGGCGATGTCGCGGTCCTTCGGCTCGAGCGTGGTGACATCGACGTCACCGATATGCAAGGTCCCGCCGGTGATCGTCTCGAGCCCGGCGATCATCCGCAGTGCGGTGGACTTGCCACACCCCGACGGGCCCACGAGGACGAGAAACTCGCCGTCCTCAACTTCCAGCGACAGCTCGTGAACGGCGTGAAAGCCGTTCTCGTAGACCTTGTCGACCGCATCTAGCTTGATGTTGGCCACCCTTGGCATCCCCCTCGTGATGTTCCGGACACAATTTCGTCGATCAGGGTAGTCCAGAGCTTCCCATGTGACCGTCGTCATGCTATGTTACTCGATGGAAAGTTCCAAGAGCGTTCCAAGCAAGTTCCACACACGCAGAATCATCTGCTGGTCTCGACAGCTCAGGCTGGCGAGATCTACGTCTCCAAGGGGGAGAAACACATGAAGCATGGCAAGCGCGTTGCCGCCTTCGCAGTTGCCACGGCGTTCGTCGCCGTCGGCTGCGGAAGCAGCGCTACCAAGGAAGCTGCCGCACCGGCGTCCGACACGGCCACGACCGCAGCGGCCGCAAGCAGCGGCAAGTCGCTGCTCAACGGCGCGATCAAGTGCGACGGCCAGTACAAGGGCAAGGAAGTTCACATCTTCTCGCCCGTGCGTGACGGCGAGACTGACAAGGCCGCCACCCGTCTGCGCGACGCCTACGCCCCGCTCGAAGAGTGCACCGGTGTCAAGGTTGTCTACGACGGGACCGACCAGTTCGAGACCGAGATCAAGGTCCGCGTCGACGGCGGTAACCCGCCCGACCTGATCGACTTCCCGCAGCCCGGTGGCTTCCTTGACCTGATCAAGAAGGGCCAGCTCAAGCCGTTCCCGGATGCGCTGGGCAAGGCCGTGACCGACGAGAACGTGGCCGGCTGGCCCGAGCTCGCCACGGTCGACGGCAAGGTCTATGGCGTCCCGGCTCGCGCCAACGTCAAGTCGATGGTCTGGTATTCCCCGGCCGACTTCAAGGCCGGCGGCTACGAGATCCCGACCACGATCGAGGAGCTCACCGCACTGTCCGACAAGATCGCCGCTGACGGTGGTACCCCGTGGTGCGTCGGTATCGAGTCCGGTGTGGCCACCGGCTGGGTGATCACCGACTGGTTCGAGGACATGATGCTGCGCGTCAATGGCCCCGAGGTGTACGACCAGTGGGTCAAGCACGAGATCCCGTTCAACGACCCGAAGGTCAAGGCTGTTGCCGACGCCGTCGAAGCGATCGTCAAGAACCCGAAGTACATCGGCTCGGAGAACGCGGTCAAGGCAATTGCCACGACGAAGTTCCAAGAGGGTGGTTTCCCGATCCTCGAGAAGAAGTGCTTCATGCACAAGCAGGCTTCCTTCTACTCGACGATCTGGCCCGCCGGAACGACGATCGGAGCCGATGGTCAGGTGAACACTTTCTACTTCCCGACGAAGGCCGGCGACCCGAAGTTCATGCTCGGCGGTGGCGACCTCATTGGTGCCGGTACCGACAAGCCCGAGACGTTCGACGTGCTCGCATACACCGGCTCAGCCGACTACGTGAACACGATCGTCGCCGCCGGTGACACCTCGCTGTCGCCCCGGAAGGACTTCGACACCTCGCAGTTCACCGACCCGGTGATCAAGAACTTCGCCGACATGCTCAAGGGTGCCGACGTGTTCCGCTTCGATGGGGCCGACATGATGCCCGCCGCCATTGGCTCGGGTTCGTTCTGGCAGGAAGCGACCGCATGGATCGCCGGTGGCAGCACCGATGACTTCCTGAACAACGTCGAGAAGGCCTGGGCGGCGCTCCCGCCCTCCTGATACCGACTGTTGACGAATAAGTAATGTGATGGGTGCCCGCAAGTCCACTGAGGGCTTGCGGGCACCGATCTTCTCAAGGTAAGTCGATCGCTGAATGTGGGGGAAGGGTGCGTTATGGGTGATCTGTTCAACACGCTGGTGACCATTGCCGTGGGCCTGGGGGCACTGGCTGGTGCGCTGTTGCTGTTCTATTGGTTGACGACGCTGCTGCGGGGACGCTGGCGCGAACGTGGGCAGATTGCCGTGTTCATGGTGCCGGCGATCATTTTCCTGATCGCCGGGCTGCTGGTGCCCGCGCTGCGGACCATCTTCCTCAGCCTGTACAGCGACAACCGGCCGGGACCGACCTTTGTCGGCCTACGCCACTACGGCGAGATCTTCCAGGGCCGCGACACCCGTCTGACCGTGTTCAACAACCTCACCTGGGTGGTGGTCGGGGCATTCGGCACGACCCTGTTCGCGCTGACCATTGCCCGGTTCGCCGATGGGATCAAGGGTGAAAAGGCGGCCAAGTCGCTGATCTTCATTCCGACGGCCATCTCGCTGGCCGGGGCCGGACTGACCTGGCGATTCATCTACGCCGCTCCGCCATTCAAGGTCGGCCTGCTCAACCAGGTCACCAATGCCATTCCGGGCATGCCAGCGAATATGGGTGGTAATGGCGACCAGAACTGGGTACTCGAGCGCGGCTTCGGCGGTATCACCCCTCCGGCTACCGCCCCGGGGTTCAACACCTTCCTGTTGATCATCATCTTCATTTGGGCGGGTGCGGGCATCGCCACGGTCATCCTGTCGGCGGCTATCAAAGGGGTGCCCGAGTCGCTCCAAGAGGCGGCCCGTGTCGACGGGGCCACCGACCGCCAGGTGTTCTACAAGGTCACCCTGCCGTACATCCGCTCGACACTTGTCACGGTCACCACCCTGACGACAATTGCCGCGCTCAAGGCGTTCGACATTGTCGCCGCCGTCTCGGGCGGCCGGTTCGGCACGAGCACGCTGGCCAACGACTTCCTTAACATCATCTTCCTGCAGCGCCGCGAGGGACTCGGGTCCGCGATTGCCTGCCTGATCTTCGTGTTGGTTATTCCCGTAGTTGTCGTCAATCGCCGCTCGCAGAAGCGGGCCGAGGAGTTGATGGGGTCATGAGCGCCGCTATTCAAGAGCCAGTCAGCCGCACCGCGAGCAATGTCTTGTCGAGTCGAATCGGTCGTTGGACCGTGTACGCCCTGGTCTTCCTGTGGACGATCCCGACCTTCGGGGTGTTGGTGTCGTCATTCCGCCCCGAGAAACTGGTGAAGTCGACCGGTTGGTGGACGATCCTCTGGAATCCCTCGGTCACCCTCGACAACTACAAGGCGGTACTTGGCAGCAGCGGCGGCGGCGACAACCTGTCGCACTTCATGATGAACTCGTTCCGGATCACCATCCCGGCGACGTTGATCTCGGTCGGCATTGCCAGCCTTGCCGCCTACGCGTTTTCGTGGATGCACTTCAAAGGACGCGACTGGCTCTACCTCGCAGTGACGTTCATGTTGGTCGTCCCGTTGCAGATGTCGCTCATCCCGCTCAGCCAGCTGTTCAACAACGGAGCTCACATCGGCAGCGTCACGATCTTCCCCGATCCCGGATTGACGAACTCGGTTGTCGCTCTCTGGATCGCCCACACCTGTTTCGGTCTGCCGTTCTGCATCTTCTTGCTGAAGAACTTCATCTCGTCGCTGCCACGTGAAGTGATCGAAGCGGCCCGCGTCGACGGAGCCGGACACCTGACGATTTTCCGCAAGTTGGTCCTGCCGTTGTCGGTGCCGGCGATTGCCTCGCTGTGCATCTTTCAGTTCGTCTACATCTGGAACGACCTGCTCATCGGGCGTATCTTCGGCGGCGGCGACAACCTGCCGGTGATTGCCAAGCTCGTCGAGGTGTCGGGGTCCCGCGGCCAGTCGTGGCATCTTCTGACCGCAGCGGCATTCGTCTCGATGGTGCCGCCGCTCATCGTGTTTTTCTCGCTCCAGAAGTACTTCGTTCGCGGCCTGCTGGCCGGCGCTGTCAAGGGGTAGGGCTACTCACATG
>JANNNL010000515.1:0-7513 GCA_031398525.1 Actinomycetes bacterium
GCCCTCACCCGGCGTTCCAGCTCGGCGCGTTCCTCGACGCTCAACACCAACGGTTCCACAGTCCACATCTTGACCCTCCCCACAGCCCGAATGAAGACCATCACACCATATTCAAGGAACTAATGCGGGGATGCACTAGTCTGCGGGCTCCACCGACGCCATACATCCAAGGGGATTTCCGTGAGCGAAGCAGACTGGGGTTTCGAGACCCGCCAAATCCATGCTGGGGCTGCGCCCGACCCGACCACCGGGGCCCGCGCCACGCCGATCTACCAGACGACGAGTTACCAGTTCCGGGACTCCGCCCATGCCGCGAACCTGTTCGCGCTCGCCGAGATCGGCAACATCTACACCCGAATCATGAATCCGACGCAGCTCGTCTTGGAGTCGCGGATCAACTCGCTCGAAGGTGGTTGCATGACAGCCGTCGGCCTGCCCGGCACCTTGGTGGTCGCCTCGGGCCAGTCGGCCGAGACGCTCGCCCTGCTCAACCTGGCTGAAGCGGGCAGCCACATCGTCGCCTCGCCGGCGCTCTACGGCGGCACCTACAACCTGCTCCACTACACGCTGCCGAAGCTGGGTATCGGCGTGACCTTTATCGACGATCCCGATGACCTCAACCAGTGGAAGTCGGCGATTCGCGACAACACCCGGGCCTTCTTCGGCGAGACGCTGGCCAACCCGAAGAATCAGTTCTTCGACATCGAGGGCGTCGCCGATGTCGGCCACGACCACGGAATTCCCCTGGTCATCGACAACACGGTGCCCACGCCCTACCTCGTTCGTCCGATCGAGTGGGGTGCGGACGTAGTGCTGCATTCCCTCACGAAGTTCATGGGTGGCCATGGCACATCGATCGCCGGATCGATCACCGACGCCGGAAAGTTCGACTACGCGGCGAGCGGCCGGTTCCCCAACTTCACCGAGCCCGACCCGTCGTACCACGGCTTGGCGTACTTCCCGGCTCTCGGCCACGGGGCCTACATTCTCAAGGCCCGCGTGCAACTGCTCCGCGATCTGGGCATGGCCTTGTCGCCGTTCAACGCGTTCCAGATCCTCCAGGGAATCGAGACGCTCAGCTTGCGCATGGAGCGCCACTTCGCCAACGCCGACAAAGTCGCGGCCTTCCTCGCCGGCCGTCCCGAGGTGGAGGAAGTGATTTACGCCGGGCTGGAGTCGAGCCCGTGGCACGACCGCACCCGGGTGTATGGCGGCGGCAAGGGTTTCGGCTCGGTGCTCGCATTCATCATCAAGGGTGGCAAGGGTGCCGGCCAAAAGTTTGCCGATTCCTTGACCTTGCACAGCCACGTCGCCAACATCGGTGACGTCCGCAGCCTGGTGATTCACCCGGCATCGACGACCCATAGCCAGCTCACCGAGGATGAGCAGGCGTCGAGTGGGGTCTACCCGGGGCTGGTCCGTCTGTCGGTTGGCATTGAGTCGATCGAGGACATCATCGCCGACCTCGAACAGGGCTTCGCCGTACTCTGAGGTCGATTTGAGCGGGCCTCCCAGTCAGTGGGAGGCCCGCTGAGTCGTTCGGTTCACAGGCGCCTGACCCAGTCGTACGTCAGGCTTGTCGCTCAACGGCGTTTGGGAGCGGGGAGAGACACTGTGTCCACATCGAGCGCATCGAGCGCATCCAGCGCGGTGAAGTCGGCATTGTTCGTCGACTTCGACAACATCTACCAAGGTCTCTTCGACCAGGGCCGCAACCATGCCAACGCGTTCGCCCGGAAACCCGAGGCCTGGTTGGCGCGGCTCGAACAGCTGCTTCTCGGCGATCACACGAACCGCGATTTCCTCATCCGCCGGTGCTACCTCAACCCGGATGGCTCGCCACTGGTCAGGCTCGATGACGAGGTCAGCCCGGGCGGTCGCAAGATCAGCAAGACGAGGCGCGACACGTCGGTGGTCTACCGCCAGTTCCGTACCTTCTTCACGAAGGCCGGTTTCGAGGTGATCGATTGCCCCTCGCTGACGAACTCCCAGAAGAACGCCGCCGACATCCGCATCGCCCTCGATGTGCTTGAGCTCGTGCTCGTGGGCACCCCCGCCGACGAGTTCATGATCGCATCGGGGGATGCCGATTTCACCCCGCTCCTCCACCGAATCAACGCCCGCGACAAGCGGTCGTTCCTCATCTCGGCGGGAGCAATGGCGGCGGCAGTCAGCAGCGCCGCAACCCGTTGGATCAACGGCGACGACACCTTGGCACTGATCAGCCCACCCAGGCCGGTCGTCGTCGAGTCCGCCGGTGTCATCGCAGCCGGTGACGCTTCCGGGGAACACGACAAGGCCAGCAACGGCGATGGAAGTGCCACGGCGACGGCGTCACCGAACGACGCGGCGGTCATCGCGACAGCAGTGCTCGACGCGGCGGTCATCGAGTCTGCCGTCGGGGCGGTGCCGATTGAAGTGGCTGTCCGGCAAGAGACGGTGGTATCGCTCGATGCCGACGCGCCTCGATCCGACCTCGGCGTGAGTGAACTGTCCCGACTAGCCAAATTGCCCCGCGCTGATCGTGCGACCTGGGCCGCCGTCATTGAGGTCATCGCCGAGACCTCCGGGTCATTGGAACAAGGTGAACAGGCGATGCGCCGCTGCCGCGATGGAATGACGGCGCGGGGGATCACGTTCGGCCGGCATCAGATGCAGCCGGTGCTCGGGGTGATGAGCGCCGCAGGTCTGCGGATTGCGATGCCTCAGACCCGGCTTGGCGTCGCTCAAGCGATCGTCGAGGGCGCGGTCATCCGGTGCATGGCGGCAGGTGGCACGCCATCCGAGGCCGACATTGTTGCGCTAAAACGGCTGATCGGGGTGCTGCCAGCCCTTGAACCATCACCGGAGTCCGACGATGACGAAGACGCTGCTACAGAACTGAGCGACGATGAAATCGATGCCGCTGCCGGAAGGCAGGCGGCGTCGACGGTCGAGGGCTTCGCAGAACGGGAGTTGGACCCGCCGAGATCCCTGATTCACCCTCCGACGGGGACCCGCTACGACGTCGAGTTTCCGCCGCCATCGCTCGGCGAGGTGGCGTAGCCCTGGTCCTAGCCGTTCCTATCCGGGGCGGCCGACGGCGTCTAGGCGTCGCCGCGGCGTTCGTCGAGGAAGCGTTCGAACTCCGAGGCGAGGGTCTCGGCAGACGGCAGCGAAGCTTCGACTTGCCGGTCGAACTCCTGTTCCATCATCGCCACGTACATCGCAGCTTGGGAGTCCGAGGCCACCGCTCCATCATGCAGGCGGCGCCATTTGTCCACCTCAGGAGCAAGATCTGGGCCGGGCAGGCTGAGCCCGAGCACGTGTTCCAGATGGTGTTTGAGCGCCATCGTCGAGCGCGGATGACGGGCGTTGAGCAGATAGTGCGGTACCCCGACCCGCAGCGAGATTGTCGGAATCGCAGCGGATTCGAGGCGTTGGTGAAGGACACCGACCACTCCGGTTGGGCCCTGATACTGCGGCCGCGACAGCCCGAGTCGCCGGGCGAGCTGCTCATCGGTGGTGCTACCGAACACTTGAGGTGTGCGGCTGTGCGGAATCGCCTCGGCGACGGCGCCGAGAGTGACGACTACCTCGCAGCCCAATTGCTTCACCGCGTCGATCGTGTGGTCGACAAAGGTGCGCCACCGAACGTCGGGTTCTACCCCGCTGAGCAGCACCAGGTCGTGACTTGACCCGCCCTGGTAGGCGACGAAATCGTTGCTCGGCCAGCGCACGTGGCGTTCACCGGCGTCATCGAGGAACACCGTTGGACGGTGCTGGGTGAAGTCATAGAACGGATCGGGATCGAGCCGGGCGAGCAACTCGACCGGCGTGTTTTCGACGGCATGGTCGATCACATCGGTGGCCACCCCGGCCATATCGAACAACCCCTGTAGACCCATCACGAAGACGGGGCGGCGCAGCTTGGGGAGCGGGTAGGCCTGCCATTGCAGCGCGTCGACGTCCACCCCGCCAGACTACGGGCCAACCGCCGGATCGGGGTCAGCCGACGAGCGCCTCGACCACGTCGTCGATGCAGGCGGTGAGGGCCTCGACATCGCTGGTCGGAACCGCCGGGAACATGCCGACGCGGAGTTGGTTGCGGCCGAGCTTGCGATACGAGTCGGTGTCGACGATGCCGTTGGCCCGAAGCGCCGCATTGACATCGTTGGCCGACACCCCGACCAAGTCGATCGTGGCCACGACATTCGAGCGTTGCGCCGAATCGACGACGAACGGTGTGGCCCAGTCCCGGGTTTCGGCCCAGCCGTAGATTGCCGCTGCCGACGCGGCGGTGCGCGCGGTGCACCACGACAGTCCGCCCTGGCCGAGCATCCACTGGATCTGATCGTTGAGCAGGAACAACGTGGCCAGGGCTGGGGTGTTGAGCGTTTGGTTTTGACGGCTGTTGGCCAACGCCACCGACAGATCGAGCGATTGGGGGATCCACCGTCCCGACCCTCCGATCTGTTCGATCCGCTCGACCCCGGCCGGCGAGCAGGCGGCGATCCATAGCCCACCGTCGGACCCGAAGCATTTCTGCGGGGCGAAGTAGTACACGTCAACCTCCGCCGGCGACCACGCCAACCCTCCGGCGGCCGAGGTCGCGTCGACGACGACGAGCGCATCCCCCGCGGGCCGTGCCGGAGTCATCGCTACCCCGGTCGACGTCTCGTTGTGGGTCAGCGCGTAAACATCGATGTCGGCAACTTCCACATCGACCGGATGGGTTCCGGTCTCCGCCGACGTGACCACCGGAGCGTCAATGTGGGGTGCGGCGGCCGCTGCTTCGGCGAACTTCGATGAGAACTCGCCGAACACCAGATGCTGGCTGCGCTGGTTGATCAACCCGAACGTCGCCGCGTCCCAGAACGTCGTCGAGCCACCGTTGCCAAGCACAATCTCCCAACCATCGGGGAGTCCGAACAGTTCGCGGAGCCCACCGCGCACCGATCCAACGAGGTCTTTCACGGGGGCCTGGCGGTGCGAGGTACCGAGCAACGTAGACGAGTGTGCGGCCAATGCGTCGATCGACGCGGAGCGGACCCGGGAGGGTCCGCATCCGAACCGACCGTCGCTGGGCTTGAGGCCATCAGGAATGCGGATATGGGTGGGGTCGGGGGCGCTCACTGTGCCACCATGGAGCAACGTGAACCGACTTTCCAAAAGAATTGCCGCGATTGCCGAATCCCAGACCCTCGCTGTTGACGCGAAGGCCAAGGCGCTGAAGGCGGCCGGGGAGAACGTCATCGGTTTCGGAGCGGGCGAGCCCGACTTTCCGACCCCCGATCACGTCGTCGAGGCCGCCGTTGCGGCCGCCCGCGATCCTCAGAATCATCGCTACACCCCGGCTGGCGGGCTCCCCGAGTTGAAGGCCGCGATCGCGACCAAAACGCGGCGCGATTCCAACGTGTCGGTCAACCCCGCCCACGTGTTGGTCACCAACGGCGGCAAGCAGGCCGTATTTACCGCCTTCGCCGCGCTGTGTGATGACGGCGACGAGGTCATCTGCCCGGCCCCGTATTGGACGACATATCCCGAGGCGATCGCCTTGGCCGGGGGCGTTCCCGTTGTCGTCTCGACGAGCGAGGAGACCGGCTTCAAGGTCACCGTCGATCAGTTGGAAGAGGCCCGGACCCTGCGTACCAAAGTGCTGCTGTTCGTCTCCCCCGACAACCCGACCGGCTCGGTGTACTCCCCCGAAGAGATCGAAGCGATCGCCTACTGGGCGCTGCGTCACGGCATCTGGGTGGTCACCGACGAGATCTACGAGCACCTCACCTACGGCCCGCATTCGTTCGCCTCGATGCCAGCGCTGGTGCCCGACATCGCCGATCAGTGCTTGATCCTCAACGGCGTAGCGAAGACCTACGCGATGACGGGCTGGCGGGTCGGCTGGATGATCGGCCCGGCCGACGTGATGAAGGCCGCCACCAACTTCCAGAGCCACGCCACCTCGAACGTCTGCAACGTCGCCCAGCGGGCCGCGCTGGCCGCAGTGTCGGGTGATCTGTCGGCCGTGATGATGATGCGCGAGGCGTTCGAGCGCCGCGGCGCCCTGATGCACTCCATGCTCTCGGCGATCCCCGGCGTCAGCTGCCTGAAGCCGCAGGGCGCGTTCTATTGCTTCCCGTCGTTCGAAGGGTTGCTCGGGCGCGAGATCAACGGCCACACCCCGACCACAACGATGGAACTGGCCGACGTGATTCTCTCGGAGGCCAAGGTTGCCCTGGTCCCCGGTGAGGCGTTCGGCGCGCCCGGCTTCATGCGACTCAGCTTCGCTCTCTCCGACGCCGACCTCGTCGAAGGCGTCACCCGACTCCAAAAGATGTTCGCCTGAGTCCCATTGCCAGAGCCGACGCGGTTTCAAAGGAGCGCGGCCACCGCGGCTGGTTGATCCCAGTCGGCCAGGTGGCCCGCATCGTCGATGATGTCGGTGGCGTTGACGTTCGGGAGCGTTGCGGCGAATCGTCCCAGGTAACTGACCGGAATCAACCGATCGTGCGCGCCCCAGATGAGCGTGACCGGGCAGATCACACGGTGAATCCGCGAGGCCAGCCCGAACTCGGGAATCGGCCACACCAGCGACGCCGCGGCGGTACGGGTGGCGTAACGCGACACATTGTCCTCGACCAGTTCGGCAGTTGTCCGCCCGGATAGATCATCGAAGAAACACGACGTCACAGTCGGATCGCTGGTCAACAGGGCCCGCTGATTCGACAGCGTCGTGGCGAACGGGTCCGTAGTCGGATCGTCGTCATCCCACAGTCCGAACGGGGCGATCAGCGTGAGCCGGCTGAATGCCTCGGGCCGCACCGCGGCGACTTCAAGCGCCAGCATCGCCCCCACCGATGACGCAACAACGTGGCGTCCGGTCAAGCCGACGACGTCGATGACCTCGCTGGTGGCGACCACCCAATCGTGCAGTGACCGTATATCGGCGCAGGCGGCCGACCCACCGAACCCTGGCAGGTTGGGGGCGATGACCCGACGACCCGTGGCGGCCAGCGCTGGGAGAATGGGGTGCTGCGGTGGCGTACCGATCATCCCGTGGATGTAACCGATCGGCTCACCGTCGCCAGCCTCGTTCACCCGCAGCGGCGATCCGCGAAACAACGTGACGTTCATGCCGGCACCGCCGGGCCGGTTGGCCACCAGTGGTTCTCCCACTCGTCCTCGAAGAGGTGTTTGACCTGGGGCAACACCTTGTTCGCCATCAGTTCGGTGTTGTAGTTGGTCAGGTCGCGGTCCATGTTGCCGAAGTGGCAGAGCGCCATCAGTTGGCCGATGTTGAGCGATTTCGCCAGCTCGACGGTTCGTTCGGCGACCTGGTCGGGGTCGCCGATGATCACGTAGCCCTGCTCGACCATGTCGTCAAAACTCATCCCCGGCTTCCCGCCCGAGACGCCGTGGGCCGGGCCCCGGGCGGCCGACTCGGCGCGGGCGGTGGCCTCACGAGCGGCCCGCTCGACCATGCCCTCGGCCCCCGATCGCACGGTCGCCGGGGTCTTGTAACCCGGCGGATCGG
>JANNNL010000529.1:0-3313 GCA_031398525.1 Actinomycetes bacterium
CGAGCGCGCCGGCTTCGAGGCGGCTGGCGTCGAGCAAGTTGCCAACCAGCCGATTGAGGCGATCGGATTCCTGGTCGATGGTGACGAGCGCTTCGTGGAGTTGGGCGTCGGTCCAATCGACACTGCTGTCGAGGAGACCCGACACCATCGCCTTGATGCTCGCCAGCGGCGTACGCAGATCATGGGAGACGGCGCGCAACAGTGCAGTGCGCACCTGATCGACGGCCGCGAGCGTCCGCGCCTCGGCGGCATCGGTCGATAGGTGCTGGGCGTCGATCGCCACGCTGAGTTGATCGGTCAGAATTTGGATCACTCGCAGATCATCCGCGGTGGGTGGCCGACCGAACAGTTCGAGCCGGTGAGTGGGTTCGCTCGCGTCGCCGATGAAAGTCGTTGCCGCCGGGTCTCCTGTGGCGGTGTCTGCTTCTCCCGATCCGGCTACGAAGCGCCAGGCGCGGCCGTTCTCGTCGGCCCGTTCGCTGAGCCGGGCTACGTCGAAACCAAACGTGGAACAGAGCTGCTCCAACAGGGCCGGCAGCGGGTCCCCCGACGTACCGAGGGTGACTGCGGCGCGCGCAAATGCTTCCGCCTCCACCCGCGCTCTCCCGGCGTCAAGGGCGCGTCGTGCTCCGATCTCCACGAGTGATCCGATGGTTACCGCCACCAACAGAAAAACGCCCAGCGAGACAGCACTATCGACGTCGGCGATCGTGAACGTATGAATCGGCTCGACGAAGTACCAATTGACCAGCAACGACGCGGCGACGGCCGACACCCCCGCGACGATGCGGCCTCCAAGAGCTGAGAGCGCGATCACCACGACGAGGAACAGCGACAGCTCTGACTGCAATGAGATGTCGCTACGGAATTGCGCGGTGAGCAGCGTCAGCAGTGGCAGGCTCACCAGCGCCAGAATCCATGCGAGGCGCCGCCGACGAAGACTGAACGAGTTCGCAGTCGAAGGTCGTGACGGTCGAGGCTGTGCATCGCCACCCGTGACCGTTGCGTCGGTCGGGTCCGTGGTGGCGATCACGTGAATGTCGATGCTGCCGGCGAGTCGAATCACCCGGGCGACCAACGATCCGTGAACGAGCTCTTGCAGCCCGCGATGACGGCTCGCACCGAGGACCAACTGGGTTGCCTTTTGCCCACGAGCAAATTGCACCAGCGTGTCGGCGCGGGACGCTCCGACCACCTCGTGGGCGGTGCCGCCAAGTTGTTCGATCAGTTGTCGTTGTGCGGCGAGTTGCCCCCCGGCTGCGACGTGCAGCCCGGCGTCGTCGGCCACGTGAACGCCGATCAGGTCGCCGTGAACTCGCCCGGCCATCCGGGCGGCTCGACGAATGATCGCATCACCGCCCGGCGCTCCCGTCAAGCCGACAACGACTCGTTCGCGGGTCTCCCAGGCGTCGGTGATGCCTTCGCGCTCATGGTACGTCTTGAGCGCATCCTCAACCCGGTCGGCGAGCCAGAGCAGGGCAAGTTCCCGCAGTGCGCCGAGGTTGCCGGGCCGGAACCAGTTCGACATCGCCGCGTCGACGCGCTCGGGCGGGTAGATGTTGCCGTGCGCCATCCGACGGCGGATCGCTTCGGGCGACATGTCGACCAGCTCGATCTGATCGGCACGGCGGACGATGTCGTCGGGAACCGTCTCGCGTTGCAGCATTCCGGTGATTCGCCGGACCACGTCGTTCAACGAGGCAAGGTGCTGAATGTTGACGGTGGAGATGACGTCGAGTCCCGCATCGAGCAGTACTTCGACGTCTTGCCAGCGTTTTTCGCGTTGGCTTCCGGCGTTGGTATGGGCGTATTCGTCAACGAGCACGACGTCGGGTCGCCGAGCAAGGATCGCTTCGACGTCCATCTCCGTGAACACGGCACCGCGATGCTCGAACTGCCGACGGGGGACGATCTCAAGATCGCCGACCTGTGCCGCCGTATGCGTCCGACCGTGGGTTTCGACCAGGCCGACCACCACATCAGCTCCTCGGTCACGTCGGCGCGCGCCCTCGTTGAGCATAGCGTAGGTCTTACCGACGCCGGGGGAAGCCCCAAGGTAGATGCGTAGCGACCCGCGAGCCATGCGGCTCAGTCTGCCGCATCAGTAGTTGTGAGGCCGTCTAGAGCGAGATTCAAGGTGACGACATTGATGCCGGCCTCACCGATCACCCCCAGCATTCTTGAGGTGGTATGCCTGTCGACCAGGACGGCGAGGTCGTCGACATCGATATTGCGAGCGGCTGCGACGCGACTCATCTGAAGGAATGCGTTCGCCTGGGAGATATGCGGGTCGAGACCCGAGCCCGATGCCGTCACGGCGTCGACCGGTACGGCGGCGTCGACGGCGAGCCCGTTGATTCGCCGGTACTCCACACTTCGTTCGTCGACGGCTGCGAGCAGGTCGGGGTTCAGCGGGCCCAGGTTCGACCCGGAGCTGGCCGAACCGTCGTAGCCGGCTCCTGCGGCCGACGGACGTGAATGGAAATACTCGGCTGATGTGAACGCTTGGCCGATGAGTTCACTACCCACCACGACCCCATCGCGTTCGATCAGCGACCCGTCGGCCTTCCCTTCGAAGGCGACCTGGCCGACCACGGTGGCGACCAGGGGGTAGGCCACGCCGCACACCAGAGTGAAGATCGCCAGTACCAGCACGGCGGGGCGAAGTTGGCGGATGAATGCACGCATGTCAGTTGACTCCCAGGGCAAAGACCACAATGTCGATGAGTTTGATGAAGACGAACGGCGTGACGACTCCGCCCAGCCCGTAGATGAGCAGGTTGCGCCTCAGCACTACGGACGCGGTTTCGGCGCGGAACTTCACACCTTTCAACGCCAGCGGTACGAGACCGATGATGACCAATGCGTTGAAGATCACGGCCGACAGGATCGCCGTATTGGGGGTGTGCAGGCCCATCACGTTCAGCCGGTCGAGCGCCGGCAACGAGGCCGAGAACATTGCTGGAATGATCGCGAAGTACTTGGCCACGTCGTTGGCGATCGAGAAGGTGGTCAACGCACCGCGGGTCATCAGCAGATGCTTGCCCACCTCGACAATCTCGATCAGCTTGGTCGGGTTGCTGTCGAGGTCGACCTTGTTGCCGGCCTCTTTGGCCGCCTGGGTTCCGGTATTCATCGCTACGCCGACGTCGGATTGGGCGATCGCCGGTGCATCGTTGGTGCCGTCACCCATCATCGCCTCCGGCTTCCCTTCCTGCTGGTCCTTCTTGATGTAGTTCATCTTGTCCTCGGGCGTCGCTTCGGCGATGAAGTCGTCCACACCCGCCTTTGCTGCGATGTATTTCGCCGTGAG
>JANNNL010000554.1:0-18441 GCA_031398525.1 Actinomycetes bacterium
GGGGTTTACCCCCATTTTTTTGGGCATTGGTGACCGGTTGTATCGGGGTGGGGCTGTCTCGGCCTTGGTACACCCTCCGTTCCGCCGCCAAAAACCCGCGGCGCAACGAGACTATGCGGGCCGTGCCCGTCGACCGGTCAGGTCGAGGCGAGGGCCTCGACGATATCGACCTTGTTGGCCCGGATCGATGGGTAGATCGAGGCGAGGATGCCGACGAGTACCGAGAGCACCAGCATCACGATGATCGACGCGACCGGGATCGTGAACGTGTTAAAGCCCTGGTCACGCAACGATGCGACCAACGCATAGCCCAATAGCAGCCCGACGAGCACGCCTACGACGGTGCCCAGGAGCGACGTGATCACCGACTCCCAGCCGACAGATTCGCTCACTTGGCGTTTGGTCATGCCGACGGCGCGGGCGAGTGCCAGTTCTTTCTTTCGTTCGAGCACGCTCAACGCCAGAGCGAGGACGATGCCGAAGAAGGCTATGACCACCGACAGACCGAGCAGACCGTAGACGAGCCCGACGAGCTGGTTCAGCTGCTCACCTCGCTCGGCGATGTAGGCGTCGCGGGTTTGCAGTTTGCCGAGTCCGTTGGCTTTGACCGCCGACTCGAGCTCCGCGGTGACTGCCGCCTTGTCGGCCCCGGGCGCGAGGCTGGCGAAGACGACCAGCAGAGGGATATCTGCGGTGGTCTCGGCGAAGAGGTCGCGACTGACGGTGTAGGCACCGGCGAGGACGTCTTCGGCGTAGATGCCCTGCACCTTGAGGCTGCGGGTCTGACCGTCGATCAGCTGGATCTCGACGGGACTTCCGAGCGTCAGGGAGTCTTTCTCGGCCCGTTTCTCGCTGACGACGATGCCTTCGGCGGTGAGGTCGTTGATCGAACCCGAGGTGAACTTGAGGTCGAACACGTCGCCGACTGACGCCGGGTCAACCACGGTGAGTTGACGACCCTTCCCCTCGACGAGGCCGAGCGAGATGGAGATGCCCGAGGCCGATCCGACCCCGTCGATCGCGCTGAGCTCGTCGGTGAACTCGGTGTTGAACCCACCGATCACCGGTCCGCCACCACCTTCGGTGTCGAGGGTGACGGCGTAGTCACCGGTGAACTGGCGCCCGAAGATGTCGCGGATCGAACTCTTCGTCGAGGCCGCGGCCACCTGCACCCCGCTGACCAGGGCCACACCGACCATGAGAGCCGCGGCGGTGCGCGCCGTGCGCCGGGGGTTGCGGCTGGCGTTGTCGACAGCCATGCGCCCCGTGATCCCCCGCCACCGGGCGACGGGACCGCCGAGCAGGCGAGCGATTGGAGCGGCCACCAGCGGCAGCAGCACGTAGAGGGCGACGAACAACACCAGGGCGCCGAGTCCGAAGAAGATCGGCTCCTTGCCGAACAGCCCAAACAGAATGGCACCAGCCCCGATGGCGAACAGGGCCGATCCGGTGATGATCCGCCCGCGATTCGCTCCAGGGGGCTCGATGGCGCTCGACCGCATCGCCTCGACCGGCTTGATTCGCCCGGCCTTCAACGACGGGAAGAGCGCCGCGAACAGCGTGATCAACGTGCCGACGACCAGCGTCAGGATGACGGTGCGGGACAGGATGACCAGACCGACCGACGGGATGTCGATCGAGAACACTCCGAGCAGCGCCTTGATGCTCGCAGCCAGGCCGATGCCGCCGAGGAACCCGAGCAACGACCCGACGAGTCCGATCGCGAGTGCTTCGAGCATCGACGCCACGACCACCTGGCGGCTCGTGGCCCCGATGGCCCGTAGGAGTGCGTTCTCCTTCAGCCGCTGGGCCTGGGAGATCGAAAAGACGTTGGCGATCACGAAGCTGCCGACGAATAACGCAACCAGGGCAAACACCGTCAGGAAGATGATGAAGAAGTTGAGCGCCTTGCGGACGTCGCTCTGGTTCTCCTTGGTGATCTCGGCCCCGGTGAGCACCTGCAGTTCGTCGTCGCCGAGGCTGTTCGCGATGGTGGTGGCAAGTTCCTTGTCGGCCACCGAACCGTCGCCTTTGACGATCATCCAGTCGGCGACACTGGTGCCCGCAATCCGTTGGGGCAACAGGAAGCTCTGGGCGGTTTCGAGGGTGAAGATCGCCTGCGAGGCCCCCCCGGGTGAGTCAACTGTGCCGAATTTGACGATGCCGACCAGGGTGAACTGCTCGGTGCCCCGCGTACCGTTGATCGTGATCTTCTCGCCGACCTGGTACTTCTCTTTCTTGGCCGACCCTGCGTCGATGGACACCTCGTCGGGGGCGGTCGGGGCGCGGCCCTCTGCGTATATCCACGGGGACACGGCGGGATCGAGGTCGTTACCGCCGAAGGTCGGACCGGAAACCGTCATCGGCTTGCCCTCGCGGGTAAAGATCGTCGCGCTCCCCTGGATTTGAGGAACGGCGAAACTCACCCCGGGCACCTGTTCGATCTCGGCGACGAGGGTGTCGGGAATGCGGTTGCGAAGTTCGCTGCCGAAGTCGCCCTCAATGACGACCGATGAGCGAACCACCGCATCGGTATTGGCGTTGATGTCGGCGAACAGATCGTCGAAGGTACGACCGATCGTGTCGGTGAAGATGAAACTGCCGCTGAGGAACGCGGTGCCAAGAACCACTGCGAAGGCGGTGAGCAGCAGGCGGAGTTTGCGGGCGAGGATTCCCTTGAGAACGACGGTGAACATGACGGTCAGTCCCCGAAGCGCTTCATCCGGTCGAGGACCTTGTCGGCGGTGGGATCGTCCATCTCGTCAACGATTTTGCCGTCGGCGAGGAACACCGCCCGATCGGCATACGAGGCGGCGACCGGGTCATGGGTGACCATCACGATCGTCTGGCCCAGTTCGCGCACGGCCCGGCGCATGAAGTCGAGGATCTCGGCCCCGGTTCGCGAGTCGAGGTTTCCGGTGGGCTCGTCGGCGAAGATGATCTTGGGTTTGGTGGCCAGCGCCCGGGCTACGGCGACACGTTGCTGCTGACCACCCGACAGTTCGCTCGGGCGATGCTTGAGCCGCGACGCGAGTCCAACGGTCTCGACGACTCGGTCGATCCAGGCCTGGTCGCCCTTGGTGCCACCGAGGGCGAGGGGAAGGGTGATGTTCTCGGCCGCGGTGAGTGTGGGGATCAGGTTGTAGGCCTGGAAGATGAAACCGATCTGGTCGCGGCGCACCTGGGTGAGCTGCTTGTCGTTGAGTGTGGCCAGGTAGGTCTCGCCGATGTAGACCGAACCCGATGTCAATGAGTCGAGACCAGCAAGGCAGTGGAGCAAGGTTGACTTGCCCGAACCCGACGGCCCCATGATCGCCGTGAACCGCCCGGTCTCGAAGGCGATCGACACGTCGTCGAGGGCGCGCACCTCGCTGTCGCCGCTTCCGTAGGTCTTTGTCGCTTCGATCGCTCCGGCGGCGGCCGTGCGGGGGGCAGTCGAAGGCTGGGGGGCAGGCATCGTCATGGTCCTAGTTGTACTCCACGAATCGACGATTTCCGTCCACCTTTCAGGTGACCTCCGTCAGCCGAAAGACGGAACGACGTGGTGTCAGTCGAGCCCGGGAGTCACGATTCCTGATTCGTACGCCAAGACGACGGCCTGTACCCGGTCGCGCAGGTTGAGCTTCGATAGCACCCGTCCGAGGTGGGTCTTGACGGTGGCTTCGCCGAGATAGAGCCGTTCGGCGACCTCGGAGTTGCTCAGGCCGCGGGCAACCAACTTGAGCACTTCCAGCTCGCGCTCAGTGAGTTCGTCGAGGCCGGGGACCAGCGTCAACGACGGATCAGGGCGCCGGGTGACCTCCTCGATGAGGCGCCGCGTGACCGAAGGCGACAGCAGGGCGTCACCTCGGTGAACCACGCGCACCGCGTCGATCAATTGCTCGGCCGGGGCATCTTTCAACAGGAATCCGCTCGCTCCCGAGCGCAGCACGGCATAGACGTAGTCATCGAGATCGAATGTGGTCAACACCAGAATTCGCGGGTTGGAACCATCCGACGGGTGGTTCGCGAGGATCCGGGCGGTTGCCTCGACGCCGTCCATCCGGGGCATGCGGATGTCCATCAGGACCACGTCGGGTCGGCATCGTGCGACCATTTCGGTGGCCTCAACCCCATCGGCCGCCTCGCCGACGACCGCGAAGTCGTCCTCGGATTCCAGAATCATTCGGAATCCGGCGCGGACCATCGCCTGATCGTCGACCAACATGATGCGGATCATGGCTGTCCTTCGAGTGGTTCGGGGTCGACCGGTGGCCGATCGAGGGGAAACCGGGCGTGTACCTGCCATCCACCGCCGGGCCTCGGTCCGGCGTCAAGCCGACCGTCGCAGCTCGCGACCCGCTCCCGCATGCCGACCAGCCCGAGTCCGCCGTTCGGGTCCAACACGAGCGTCGACGCGCCCCGGCCGTGGTCGGTCACGTCGACGATCAGTTCGCCCACAAGCCGATCGATGTTGACGGTGGTCGAGGCATCAGGTCCGGCATGTTTGCGGACGTTCGTCAACGCCTCTTGCACGACCCGGTAGGCCGCCAATTCCACCCCGGCCGGGAGGAGATCGAGGTTGCCGCGAACGGTCAGCGTCACCCGGTTGTCGGGGTCGGCGTCGACCAACGCCGGCAGATCGCCGAGCGATGGTATCGGAGCCCATTCGGCACGGTCCTCGGGATTGGAGCGCAACACGCCGAGGACCCGACGCATTTCGTTCATTGCCTGGCGACCCTGCGACTCGATGTTGGCCAACGCTTCTGTCGCCTGACCTGGGTTCTTTGTCAGCTGGCGACGGGCTGCGGCGGCCTGGATGACCATCACGCTCAACGAATGGGCGACAACATCGTGAAGTTCGCGCGCAATGCGGGTGCGTTCCTCGCTGACTCGCTGCGATGCCAGGAACTCACGTTCGCGCTCGGCGCGTTCGGCCCGCTCGGCGAGGTCGGCGTATCGCTCGCGGCGGCGGCGGATGTTGTCGCCGAGGATGAACGCGCTGGGCAGAATCCCGAGGGTGAAAACGAACGCGCCCCAGTCGGGGGCGGGATTCTCGATCGGGATGGCGGCCAGAATCGTGGCGGCCGCAACGACCCCACCGGCGTGCCACAGCCGGGCTGGAGCCTCGACCCGTACGGCAACGGTGTACAGCATGATCAGGACGCCCAACCAGCCCGCTCCGGCGTAGTTGCGGACGTCGAAGGCGATCTGGGCAACTGACACCGCCCACAGCGCGGGTACCGGGCGGATGCGGCGCCAGGCGATCGGCAGCATCGTGATGACGCCGAGCCCGAATGCCCAGGCGTCGGGCCGGCGAGTCTGCTCGATCGAATGGCTGGCGGCGATGGCGACGATCGTCAGGATCGTGAAGATCACTGCGATCGTCACATCCGTCGCAACCGGGTGCGCCCGACATCGCAGAATCGGGTGCGGGCGCCTCACCCATGCGACGGTAGATCACTCTCGCGCCAATCACCCTCCTTCCGTGGGCTAATTGGCCTACGATCAGCGGTTGATGAGTTGCAACTCGTGTGGCAACCCGCTTCCCGCCGAAGCGCGGTTCTGCCCAACTTGCGGTGCGTCGGTCATACCGGCGCGATCCGAGGAGAGGCGCGTCGTCACTGTGCTTTTCGCCGACGTCGTCGGCTACACCGCGCTTGCCGAGTTTCGGGACCCTGAGCAGGTGAAACGGATCATCGATAGCTGTTTCGAACGGCTGGTCCACGATGTGACCTCGTTTGGTGGCACGGTCGACAAGATTCTCGGCGATGGCATCGTTGCCCTGTTCGGCGCTCCGGTCGCCCACGAGGACGATGCGGAGCGGGCGGTGCGCGCCGCGCTGCGGATGCAGGAAACCGTTCGGGGGTATCGCATCGGCCCGGAGGGTCCGCTACGAATGCGGATCGGGGTCAACACCGGCGAGGTGCTCGTTGGCGCGTTGCGGGCGGGTGGCGATTACACCGCGATGGGCGACGTGGTCAACAGCGCGGCCCGTCTCCAGGCTCACGCCCCGCCAGGCCGCGTGCTCGTCGGCGATCCGACCTATGCGTTGAGCAGCGAAGCCATCGGCTACGAAGCGTTCGGCGAGATCGAGGTGAAGGGTCGCGAACAGGGGATTGTTGCGTGGTTGGCCGAATCACCGATTGCGCCGCCGGGGGGCCATCGGCGGCGGGTCGACGTGCCCTTTGTCGGACGCGACTCTGAACTAGGTCTCATCGCGCAGGGACTCGATATGGCGATCGGCCGGGGCCGCGCCCTGCTTGTGGCGGTCGAGGGCGAGGGCGGCGTCGGCAAGAGCCGGCTGGTGGAGGAAATCGCCTTGCGGGCCACCGATTCCCACGGCGCGATGGTCATCGTCGGGGCCTGCGCGCCCTATGGGCAATCGAGTGTGTGGTCGCCATTGGCCAGCGCGTTGACCTCGTTCCTCCACGTGGATGTCTCGGCGACCACCGACGAGATTCGGGCCAAGGTCACTCGGCGATCGGCGCAACTCCTCGACCGACCGGCCCACGACGACGAGGTCCAGCGGATCACCGAGGCGTTCCTGCACCTGCTCGGTCACCCATCGGTGCTCGATGCGATGGATCCGGCTCGACTCAACGACGAGGTACTCCGGGCCATCGTGACCGGCCTGCAGGCCGCGGTGAAACATGCCCCGGTGATGGTGGCGATCACCGATATCCACTGGGCCGATCCGACGATGCTCGCCTTGTTCGGGCAGATGTTGGCCAAGTTGGCGTCGCTCCCGGTGGTGCTGCTGACCACCAGTCGACCCGATGTCGACACCGTCTGGCCCCCGGCATCGGGTGGGTACTCGATGGTCCGGATGCGTCTGGAGCCGCTCGATCGGGTGGCCTCAAGCGAGTTGGCCAAGTCGATTCTTGGCGACATAGCCGACGACTACATCGTGTCGCGTTTGTTCGAGCACAGCGGCGGCAATCCGTTGTTCCTCGAGGAGTTGGCGACGTTGCTCGCCGACCGAGAACCTGGAGCCGCGACCATCGACCTGCCCGATTCGCTACGCGCCCTGATCGCCGCCCGCCTCGACCGGCTTCCGGCGACCCAGCGATTGATGCTCGACAACGCCGCGGTGCTCGGGAGCGCGGGCGTGTGGGCGCAGTTGGTCAAGTTCGGCGAGGCCCTGGGCACCCCGGCTGATCCGGCGGCGCTGGAGGCACTGGCCGACGCAGGGTTGTTGGCGGTTGACGGCCGTCGCTGGCACTTCCGCAGTGAGTCGGTGCGAGACGTGGCATATCAAACGTTGACCAAGGCGTCGCGGGCGTTGCGCCACCTCGGCGTCGCTCGGGCGATGCAGGAGTCGACCTCGCGAACCGGAGCCGAGGAGGAGATCGCCCACCACTACTCCTCGGCGGCCGAGCTGGTCAAGGAGGTCGGACATGTCGATGGGGTGCCGCGTGACGTCATCCAGCATGCCGTCAGCAATTTGGCCGAGGCGGCCGAGCGGGCCGTTGACCAGATGTATGCCCGCACGGGCTACCGGTTGGCGAGCCGAGGGCTCGACGTGCTCGACGGTATTGAGCAGCCCGATGTGGTCAGTGCTCGTCGCCGCCTGCAGATTGTGCGCAGCGACGCGTTGACCGACCTACGCGAACTCGACCGCGCCCGTAGCGACCTCGAGGCTCTCGTCGCCGAGGCTGTGGTTGACCAGGACGTTCGCACTGAAGGGGCCGCCCATCGGTTGTTGGCCGAGGTCGCCCGACTCGAAGGTCGATTTGTCGATTCGCGACGCGAGTTCGCCGATTCGATTGCCATCTGGCGTTCGCTCAACGACGATGGCGAATTGGCCCGTGCCCTGCGGGGTCGAGGGTTTCTCGAAGTCTTCGGCGGCACGCCGCGGCAGGCCGAACCGTTCCTCGCCGAGGCCGATGAGCTGTATGACCGCATGGGTGATCGCGGCGGGCACGCATGGGTCGAGCAACATCGGGCATGGATGTCGTTCCTCGCCGGCGACCACGTGACCGCTGAACGCCAGATTCTGGCCGCGGCCGAGACGATGGCCGAACTCGATGATCAAGGCGGTCTCGGGTGGGCGTTCGGCTTGTTGGCCTACGTGCGCTTCTTCGCTGGACAACGTGAAGAAGCGGCCGAGCTTGCCGCCCGGGTGCGCAGCGAGGCCGAAGCCCGTGATGACAACTGGGCGGCGGGCATGATGCAGGCCTTACAGGCGGCACTGACCCTGTGGGAAGGCCGCACGGCCGAGGCGTTGCAACTGTCCGAGGCGGCCCGGGTCCGCTTCCGTCGGCTGGGCGACCGCCAGGGCGAGTTGCAGGCGCTCGCCCCGGGCCTACGGGCAATGGTCGCGTTGGGCCGCCAGAGCGATGCCCGCCAGATGGCCGAGGAAATCTCGACGATCGCCGGATCGTTCGGTCAACGGGTGTACGCAGCGATGATCGAGGCGGGCGCGGCGATCCACGGTGGACGATCCCGGCGGGCGCTGGAGACCACCGAGGTGGTTTTGGCCGAGACTGATGCCCGCGGCGGGATCAGCGACTACGAGGCCCGAGCGGTGCGGGCGTTGGCCTTCGCGATGGAGGGCGACCTGGAAAATGCCCGCATCATTTCGGAGGCCGCAATCGAGCAGTTGCCCGAGGCCGCCCTCGGTCGAGCAGTTGCGGCGGTGATTGCGTCGCTCGATGGTCGTGCGGCCGAGGCAATCGAGCATGCTGCACATGTGCCCAATTTTCACGCGGCAACCTACCTCGACCGGGTGTACGCCGACCTGGCTGCGGCGAGTGCTTATCGGCAGCTCGGCCAGGAAACCGAAGCCCGCCAGGCGCTGTATCGGGCGTCGAACACCGTGGCTTCGACCGGTGATGCCGTCACCCGGACAATCATCGATGTCGCGCAGACACGTTTCGGGTTCGCAGGTAACGCCCGGCATCCGAGCCGCGCCGACGCCAATATCGGGATGTGGGACGGGCTCATCGGGGCGCTGGCCAACCAGGGCGCGATCGCTCCCGCCGGCTCTACCGGGTCGGCGGCGTCGGCCGGGTCGATCGCAGCAGCCTCGGTTACGGGAGCCTCGGTCGCGGGAGGGAGTCGGTCGTGACGTGGCCGACGGGTGAGGCGATGCAGCTCCGACCGGAGCTGGCCGACAAGGTGGCGGCGATCACCGCCAAGTCCGCCGACCGCATGCCCGGGCGGTTGGAGCTGCTGTTGTCGACGCGGGTCGCCCAACTGCGCGGCGTGACGATGCCCGCCGCCGCCGACATCGCGGTCGCTGCCGAGGTCAGCCGGTGGCCGTCGGCCCCGACGATCACGCCTGCGGAACGTTGCGCCATCGACCTGTTGGAGCGGTTTCTGCTCGACATTCGCAGCGTCGACGACACGACGTTCGCCGCGCTGAAAGAGCACTACGACGACGACGAGGTCGCCGCCATCCTGTTCCGTCTGGCGTTGCTCGACGGGTTCTCGAAATTCAACCTGGTGTTCCCCGGAGGTGAGGCCTCATGGCCACGAGCAAGTCATCAGTGAAGACCGCCATGCCGCCCGACCTGGCGGTCGACTTCTCCGATCTCTACGGCACGATGTGGAGTCATGGCATCGTCGACCACTCGACCAAAGAGGTGGCCCGGCTGCGCAACGCCCGGATCACCGACTGCGGCTATTGACGCAATGTTCGCTTCGCGGTCGCGAGGCAAGAGGGATTGACCGAGGAACTGGTCGGCGAAATCACCGACGGCTACGCCGATTCGGCGCTGACCGACCGTCACAAGGCAACTCTGGCGTTCGCCGACGCGTTCCTCGACGCTGCCGGTCCGCCGTCGGTCGAGGTCCAGGCGATGATCGCTGCGTCGCTCAGCCCGGCTGAGCTGGTGGAAGTCGGCATCGGCCTGGCGCTGTTCCACGGGTTCAGCAAGTTGCTGATCGCCGTCGGGGCCGAGCCCGCCGACATGCAAACGACGATCCTGCCGACCCCCGACGTGCGTCCGGCGGTATAGCTTTCCGCTGGTCCCGAAAATCGCCGAGGGCGTCTCACCCGTGACAACGGATGAGACGCCCTTCGTACTTGTACCGCGGGCGGGTGAGCCCGGGGAGATCTACTTGTTCGGCTGGGGGAGGACCCGCAGGTAGGGCTTGACCGTGGTCCAGCCGCCGGGGAACAGCTTCTCGGCCTCTTCGTTGGTGACGGCCGAGCCGATGATCACGTCGTCGCCGTCGCGCCAGTTGACCGGGGTGGCGACCTTGTAGCCGGCGGTGAGCTGCAACGAATCGATGACCCGCAGGATCTCGTCGAAGTTGCGTCCGGTCGATGCGGGGTAGGTGATGGTCAGCTTGACCTTCTTGTCGGGGCCGACGACGAACACTGAACGCACCGTCAAGGTGTCGTTGGCGTTGGGGTGGATCATGTCGTACAGGTTCGAGACGTTACGGTCGGCGTCGCCGATCATCGGGAAGTTGACCGGGGTGCCCTGGGTCTCGCCGATGTCGGATTCCCACTTCTCGTGCGACTCGACGGAGTCGACCGAGAGGCCGATGACCTTGACGTTGCGCTTGTCGAACTCGGGCTTGAGCTTGGCGACGTAGCCCAACTCGGTGGTGCAGACCGGGGTGAAGTCTTTCGGGTGACTGAACAGCACACCCCACGAATCGCCCAGCCACTCGTGGAAGTTGATCGTGCCCTGGGTGGTGTCGGCGGTGAAATCGGGGGCGGTGTCCCCCAGGCGAATGGCCATGATGCCTGCTCCTCATGCGAGTGATAGCGGATGCTGTCGAGAGTCTGCCAACAATCTGATCGAATTCCGACCAGTCTTGTCAAGATTCAAACCGTGTCGGTTGACGCTTGATACGTGACTCATTGGTCACCTAATATTCGAGGTGTGACCGAGCAGACGACGCCCGATGACGCGGTGTTTCGCGCGCTGGCCGACCCGGGGCGTCGCGCGTTGCTCGACGCGTTGTTTGAATGCGACGGCCAAACGCTGACCGAACTGCTCGTCGTACTCCCCAGCCTCACCCGGTTCGGCGTGATGAAGCACCTCGGCGTGCTCGCTGATGCGTCGCTGGTGGTCACCTGCAAGGTCGGTCGCGAGAGATTCCACTACCTCAATCCGGTTCCGATCCGCCGTCTCCATGACCGGTGGATCTCGAAGTTCGCCGAGTCTTGGGCCAGGGTGTTGACCCGCTTGGCCGACGACCTCGAACACCCGACACCTACGGCAGATACCGCTTGAGCAGGAGAAAGACCATGCCTAAACCCCGCCACGTCCATGAGATCTACATCAAGGCACCTGCCGAGCAGGTGTGGCAGGCGATCACCGACCCATCGATGACCGCTGGCTACTACTTCGGATGCGTCATCGAATCGACCTGGGAGCCGGGCTCGCCGTACCGCTATGTCGTCGGTGGTCCTGATGGTGACATGGACGCCATTGTCGGGGAGATCAAGGAAATCGAACCGGGGCGCAGGCTCGTGATGTCGTTCACGATGGCGTACGACCCCGAGGCGGCGGCCGAGGAACCCACGACCGTCATCTGGGAAATCACGCCGGTTGGCGAGGCGATCAGCCGCCTGACCTTGATCCATCAGGACTTCCACGGATCGTCGTCCAAGACGTGGTCCAACACCCTCACCGGGTGGACGCACATCATCTCGGGCATCAAGACGCTCGTCGAAACCGGCTCGCCGATCGGGGATATTCCTGACGAACGGGCCGGACAACCGGCAGCCGATCTCGACGGTCAACTGCACCGCGAGCAGGCGATCACCGCCAACAACTCGGTGTGGGAACTACTCGACATGGCCGAGCGCACCGCCCACGACGACGAAGACATGGTGCGACGGGCGTATGCGGCCGCCTATCACTGGGCGCGGGCTGTACGTCGTGGACCGGAGAACGAGGCCCGCGCCTCGTGGCTGTTGTCGCGGGTCCACGCGGTGCTTGGCCGCGGTGATGTGGCGTTGCACCATGCTCAGCGGTGCGCCGCAGCGTGCGCAACGGGCGGGCTCGGAGATTTCGATCTGGCGTACGCCCACGAGGCCACCGCCCGGGCGTTGGCCTGCCTCGGTCGGCTCGACGAGGCGGCCACCGCGTTGGTTGCAGCTCGAGGCATACCGATCGTCGACGCCGAGGATCGGGCCGTGGTGGAGGGCGATCTGGTGGCGGAGCCGTGGTTCGAGTTGGTGGTCGACGGGTAGGGTCTGGGATATGAGCATTGCTGTTGACCTCGACAAACTTGCCGCTGCCGTCGATGGATTCGACTTTGCCTACTTGCTCACGGTGTCAGATGACCTGCGGGCCCACGCCGTTGCTGTGACGCCCGAGTGGGTCGACGGTGCCCTCGCGATGGACGTCGGGCGGCGGAGTGCGGCCAACGCGGCGGCCCGGTCGAACATCTCGCTGATCTGGCCGCCGGTCGAGCCTGATGGTTACAGCCTGATCGTCGACGGTGATGCGTCGGTGATCGGCTCGACGGTGTCGTTCACCCCCGAGAAGGCGGTGCTCCACCGTCCGGCCCCGGCCCCCGCGGGCGAAGTCGCCGACGGTGCGTGCGGGTCGGACTGCCACCCGGTGTAGGTCTAGGTTGCGGGGATGAGTCGTGCTACTGCGTCTGTGTCTGCCATCGCCGTGTTTGGAATGCTGGCGGCGTCTGGGTGCTCGAGCAGCGCCACCACGTCCGCTACGTCTCCGGCGGCAACGACAACGGTCAGCGCGACGGCACCTCCACCCACCGACTCGCCTGTGGCTACTGACCCGCCCGCGACAACCCCGGCGACTGCGCCGGCCACGACCGAGGCTCCCATGACAACGGTCGCCGTTCGTCCGCTCCCCGACCCCGTCGCGGTAGAAGGCCCGATCACCGTCGGCGGTGCGATGGCCAATGCGGCGCGTCAAGATCTCGCCGCCGCCGGCTATGTCGAGGAGGAGTATTTCGTCAGCGGAGATGCGACGGCGTACACCACCGACGCCGAGCGCTCACCCGACGGCAAGTGGACGGTCGCCCCCGATGTCACCGCACCGTTCCGCACCCGAATCATCGTCCGGCGGCCCACCGATGCTGCGGCATCGAGTGGGACGGTGCTCGTCGAGTGGCTGAATGTGTCGGCGGGCAACGATGGTGATCCCGACTGGGGATACACGCACCGCGAGATCCTCCGCCAGGGCCACACCTGGGTTGGCGTGTCGGCACAGGCTGTCGGGGTGGTCGGCGGCGAGTCGTTGCTGGCGGCCCAGGGAACACCCGGTGGCCTGGTGGCGGTCAACCCGGAGCGCTACGGCCCCCTGGTGCACCCGGGAGACCGGTTCGCCTACGACATCTTCAGCCATGTCGCCGCTGCGTTGCGGAATCCCGATGGACCCGACCCGCTCGGAGACCTGGACACGACGCAGATCTTGGGCGCCGGCGAGTCGCAGTCGGCGTTCTTCCTAACCAGCTACATCAACGGGGTGCACCCAGCGGTCGAGTTATTCGACGGGTTCCTCGTGCACAGCCGCGGAAATGGTGCGGCGTCGTTCGACGGCACCGCCTTCGATCGGGGCTCGACCGCGGCGTTTGCCATTCGAGACGACCTCGACGTGCCGGTGATGATTTTTTCGACCGAGACCGACCTCACGGTCCTTGGGTACAGCGCGGCTCGTCAGGACGACACCGACTTGATCCGCGGGTGGGAGGTGGCCGGCACTGCGCATGCCGACGCGTTCCTGCTGGAAGAGGTGTACGGCCTCGGAGTCGGAGCCGATTTGGCGGGCATCTTGAACTGTCCGGTACCGCTGAACGCCGGGCCGCAGCACGAGGTGTTGCAGGCCGCCCTGCATCACCTGGTCGTGTGGGCCGCGGATGGCACCTTGCCGCCGACCTCCCCTCGCATCGAGCTGACGGCATCGACGCCGCCGGCGATAGCTCGTGACGCCGACGGCAACGCGCTCGGCGGGATTCGCACGCCGCTCGTCGACGTGCCGATCGCGGCCCTGTCGGGAGATCCAGCGGCCGAGGCCGGGCAGGGGTTCTGCTTCCTGTTCGGCTCCACCACGCCGTTCGACAAAGCAGAACTGACCGGGAGGTATCCGACCGCTGCGGACTACGCCGGGGCGTTCGCCGCGTCGGTTGACGAGGCGGTCAAGGCCGGATTCGTCTTGGCCGACGACGTCGAGTCGATGACGGCGAGAGCCCTCGGCAAGTTCGCGACAGCCACGGCGTAACCCGCGGTTGTCGAAGTCGTCACGGCTGAACCGGTGGGACCGACTCCGCGGGGACCGACTCCGGCGGTGCTGCTGGGGGGTCGACGGGTGGAACGGCGCCCGGGTCGATCGGGGGGTTCGCAGAGGGAATCCCGCCGCCGTGGTAGCGGGACTTCGGGTTCCAGACGAGGTATCCGGGCGACCCGGAGGCTTTGGTGGCGTCGATCTGGGCGGCGACGTCGAACTCGTTGTACTCGTAGCGGCCGGCGGCGAAGTCTTGAATCCACGGGACGACCGCCGCGCCCGTGCCGGCGGCCACCGCGTGCCAGTCGACGAGCGAGCGCTCGACGATCAGGTACGGCTCCCTCCAGGGTTTGTCGACGCCATACTCGCCATCTCCCCAGAGCGCTGGATAAATCATTGGGGCGACGTAATCGACGAACGGGCCGAGTAGGCGGACGTCCTGCGCCGTGGGTTCGGGACCTGATATGTGACTATCCAGTCACTTACTGTCGGGATGTGAATGACCCCTCGAACGACGATGACCCTGTCTTTCGGGCGCTTGCCGATCCCGGCCGACGGGCGCTGCTCGACGCGTTGTTCGGGAGCGACGGGCAAACGCTCACCGAACTCCTCGACGTGTTGCCGAACCTTACCCGCTTCGGCGTGATGAAGCACCTCAACGTGCTGTCGGCCGCTGCACTCGTCGTCACCCGTAAGGCGGGCCGCGAGAAGTTCCACTATCTCAATCCGGTACCGATCCGCCGACTACATGACTGGTGGATCTCCAAGTTCGCCGAGCCGTGGACGAAGGTCCTCGCCCGCCTCGCCGACGAGCTCGAACAACCGAGCCCTCCCGGCGAGGCTTCATATTCCTGAACGCCGAAAGGACTCCCATGCCCAAGCCCCGTCACGTCCACGAGATCTACGTCAAGGCCCCCGCCGAGCGGGTGTGGCAGGCGATCACCGACCCCGAAAATGACCGTGGACTACTACTTCGGCTGCGCCGTGCAGTCCACATGGGAGCCGGGCGCGCCGTACCGCTACGTCACCGGTGGGATGGATGCGATCGTCGGGGAGATCAAGGAAATCGAGCCTGGCCGCAGGCTGGTGATGTCGTTCACGATGGCGTACGACCTCGAGGCCGCAGCCGAGGATCCGACGACGGTCATTGGGGGAGCTCACCCCGGTGGGCGACGCGTCTGTCGACTCGCTCTCATCACCAGGACTTTCATGGCCCTACGTCGAAGACCTGGTCGAACACCCTCACCGGGTGGACGCACATCATCTCGGGTCTCAAGACACTCGTTGAGACCGGCGAACCGCTCGGCGACATTCCCGACGACCGCGCCGGACAGCCGGCGGCCGACATCGACGGCGAGCTGCATCGGGAACAGGCGATCACCGCCAACAACTCCACCTGGGACCTACTGAGCCAGGATGTGCGCAGCGCTGACGAGGATGAGGACATGGTCCGGCGGGCGTACGCCGCGGCCTACCACTGGACCCGTGCTACCCGCCGCTCACCCGTGAACGAGGCCCGTGCTTCGTGGCTGCTGTCGCGGGTCCATTCCGTTCTCGGACGAGGTGAGGTGGCGCTCCACCACGGGAAGCGGTGCGCCGCATCGTGCGCGGCTGCAGGTCTGGTCGACTTCGATCTCGCCTACGCCCACGAGTCGACCGCTCGGGCGTTGGCCTGCCTCGGGCGACTCGACGAGGCGGCGGCGGAGGTCGCTGCGGCGAAGGCGGTGCCGATCGCCGACCTCGAAGACTTGGCGATCGTCGAGAACGAGATCGCAACGGAACCGTGGTTCGGCCTGAGTCGCCCCGCGTAGCCCCAGCACATCTGCTTGACGACATACAGATCAGTCGAGGACAGTGAGGGTTCCGCGCATCACCTCGTTCTGCGACGGTCGTGGATCTCCGTCGGCCGTCTCGGCAGTGACCGCGAGGATCGGGTACCTGTTGGGGTCGACCGCTGCGGTCATTGCCACGGACGTTCGGCCGTCGAGATCGGGGTGGAACGTTCCAGCCGATATCCGTTTCGGAGTTGTCGGTGTGTCGCCTGCAGCAATGAACCACACCTCGTAGAACTCGCCCGTCGGCAGGATCGGAAAAGCTTCTGACCGGATCTCGACTATCCGGCCGATGTCCACGCGCCGTCCGACCACGTCCACCCGACCGTTGCCGGTTGTGACCATTTCCTGCCGGAACTCGATGACCCCCGCTGAATTGTCGCTCGCAGGCCCTCGATCTCGGGCGACCAAGATCCCACCCGTGAACGCTGCCGCAACTGCTGCTGCGGTCGCGAAGCGGAGCAGGTGTCGAGACCGCGACGTGGAGGCAAGGGGGCGGATCCGACCCTGGCGATGAGCTGCGAGGGCACGGAGACGCTCGACATCGGCGTGCCGCGGACCTGTGGACCTGCCCGCCATCAGCGCCGTGCCGAGCAGATCGAGGATTTCGTCGTCAGTTGTCATGGCCCACCTCGTCCTCCTCCTCCATCATCACGCGCAAACGACCGAGCGCCAGGGCTTGGGCCATCCGAACAGCACCGGGAGTCTTGCCGAGGATGGACGCTGCGCCGTCCGACGACAGCCCTGCGACGACTCGCAGTTCGAGCACTTCCTGCTCGTCGAGCGCGAGCCGGGCGAATGCAGATCGAACACAATCGGCTTCCGCTCGGCGCACGACGTGATCGAGGGGCCCATCGCCACGAACGGTGTGGTCGAACACGAGTGAACGGTCCCGCTGGGCGCGTCGGTCCGCCCGGTATCCCTCGAGCACGACTTTTCGCAGGATCCCGAACAGCCACGCGTCGAAGCCGGCACCGTCCCACCTGTACCGGTCGATCTTCTCCAACGCTCTCACCATCGTCTCGCTCACTGCGTCCTGTGCTGCGTCCTCCGACGAGGTTCGCCGACGCGCGAACGCAAACAATCGACCGTGCGACCGACGAAAGATCATTTCCCATGCGTCCGGATCACCTGCCGCTGCCCGATCGACGAGCTGGTGCACATCACCGTTATCGAACAACACGCGCCCCTTTCATGGCCTCATGTGATGTTCGTCACCGACGACCACACGGATTGCGAGGTCAGCAGCCCCGCTGCCGGCAGGCTGGGACACAGCCGAATTACGGTCACGCCGCCAGGGTCGCTCGCCGCCGCTACCGACAGGTGTGTGACCCTGAGCTGGCGGGAACCGAGGCCCTGGGGTGCACGGTCGTCATGAACGCCGCCAGCAACTTGTGGGAAGCCGACGGCGCTCCGACGATCACCGGTGCGGATCAGTAGAGCTGATCCCTTCAAGTCGAGTTCCGTGACTTGACGATCGAAGGGGCGAGCTCACGCGGTTCACGGCTTGTTGTGACCGGGAGCCCGATCTGATGGGCTGCCCGTGGTGTCGCGGCAGTTCGATGCGCCGGAGGTTCCGGCGTGGGGACCGGGGTTGCCGCCCTCGGGAGTTCCCCCGTGGGCGTCCTCTTCGGCGACGTGGTCGTTGCCAAAGTACGAGAAGCCTGGCGATGAAGGCTCACCGGCCGGCGCGACGCAGTGGGCCGCCGACGCAGCTCCTGCCTGGGTGAAGGTGAGGCCGGCGACCGCTGCTGCAGCGGCGACGGCGAGACGGATTTTGTGGTTCATGTCGAGCACTCCTTGTTGGAACAAACCTGGCGGCAACTTGCCGCCTCTTGTTCATGACATTGAGGCAGGCCCCGTCACAAAAAATCGGAGATCCCCAGGTTCGGCCGTGGAACTCTGGTTATCCAGCCGTCGAGGCGGGCGGACTAACGCGGTTGCGTGCGATAGTCCGCCCCGAGGGTTGAAGGCGCTCGGGACCGGGTGATTGGCATTGTCCCGGTTGGGTAGGGTGCGGTGATGACACCCTCTACGTCAACCTGTTTCTCGAATTTGGGTTGTTTGGTTGTTGGTGAGTTCGTTGTGGGTGATGGGTTGTCGCAGTTGGGGCAGGTGCCGCCGGTGCCGATGCGGTGGCAGAAGGTGTTGCAGTCGGGGCAGTATTGCTGGCCGAGGTAGCGTTGATCGCAGATCGGGCAGGCGTAGACGATCGCTGGTCGGGCGGATTGTGGTGCGATCGGTTCGGGAGCCGTCGAAGCGTGGCGTTGGCGGTGGGCGGCTTGCCGGCAGGCGTCGGTGCACCAGCGGCGCCGCCCGATAGGGCTGAACCCGGTGCCGCAGGACGACGTCGAGTCGATGACGGCGAGAGCCCTCGGCAAGTTCGCGACAGCCACGGCGTAACCCGCGGTTGTCGAAGTCGTCACGGCTGAACCGGTGGGACCGACTCCGCGGGGACCGAC
>JANNNL010000572.1:0-5039 GCA_031398525.1 Actinomycetes bacterium
GACGGCCACTGCCCTGGGGGAACAGGGTGCGCATGTCTTTGTGACTGGTCGATCCAGCGGCGCCGGGGAGTTGACGATCGAATCAACGGCACGGGCAGTGGAGGCCGCTGGGGGGACAGCCACACCGGTCCGCGTCGACCACGGTGACGACGGCCAGATTTCCGCATTGTTCGAGCAGGTGACGCGGGAAAGCGGCCATCTCGACATCCTGGTCAACAACGTGTACAAGATTCCGGATCCACCAGCGTGGGGTGGGGGTTTCTGGGATCACCCGATCTCGATCTGGGACGATCAGGTCGGTATCGGGTTGCGGGCTCACTACGTCGCGTCATGGCACGCGGCGCCCCTGTTGTTCGCGGCTGGCCCCGGAGGGCTGATCGTCAACGTGTCGTCGCCGGGTGGGCAGTCGTACCATTTCAGTTCGTCGTACGGTGCCGGCAAGGCGGGACTCGATCGGCTGACCGCCGACATGGCCATCGAACTCCGCCCACGAGGAATTTCAGCAATCTCGCTGTACCCGGGATCGGTGGCCACCGAGTTCGTCGTGGCCGCGTCGGCGAGTCGGGGCACCAACCTCGACGACGCCCAGACGCCGCTACTCGTCGGACGGTCGGTTGCTGCATTGGCAATGGCCGACGACTTGATGGATCGTTCCGGGAGCATCCAGTGGGTGGAAGACCTCGTCGAGCTGTTTGATCTGTCCGATGAACGCGGTCGTCGTCCTGCGAGCTATGCCCGCCGCGTGCGGGAGTAGCCGGGAGTAGTCGGGAGTAGTAACGCTGCTGAGCCCGATTTGGCGCGGGCTACGCCAATCTCAGGTAGCTCTGGTGCTGGAAGCAAGGCGCGGCTGGCGTCGAGCGGCTTCCCACGAAGAGTAAGAAGTCGTTTGAATCATCGACGAAGGGTAGTTATTTGTGTAGGTTGTCGGGGATCCGATTCGGCGAGAGTCTCCGTCCGTCGGCCTGAGTACCGATGGTGACAGGCACCGTGTCGGCGGGACGTTTTGGTATCGCCATCGGGTGATGGTCGGCGGCTTGGGCCGCGGCGGAGTGAGGAGCGGTTGAATCGTGGAGTATCGGCGGCGTGGGTTGATCGTGGCACTGAGTCTGGTCGTCAGTGGGATTGTGTCGGCGGGGGCCCGAGCAGCGGACGCCGCGCCGATTGCCCATCCGTCACTCGTTCCGTCGACGCCCGAGCGCGGCTACCCGATCGTGCTTGGGGAGCCCCAGTACACGACGACCAACGAGAATTGTCCGGCGGGCTGCACCCTGTCACGCGAGGCGTTCGCGGTTGATCAGGCGGGTCGCTTCGTCGTAGCCGGCGGCAACTTCTATCAGGTCGAATTGCAGGATGCCTCGGTCCTCCAGCAGAAGTACTTTGCGGCATGGAACATGGACACGAAGCAGTTCGCCTGTGCCGGTAGCTACACGTTCAACGGAATCGTTCGAGCCGTGGAGCCCGCCGCAGTCGCCGGCAAGGTGTACGTCGGTGGCGACTTCACCAAAGTCACCGGGTCCGACGGTGTGGTGAGAACCCGCAACAAGGTCGCTCTGCTCGATCTGATCACCTGCACCATCGATACGACATTTGCCTCCACCGGAGCGAACGGCAAGATCAACGAGGTTGTGCTGTCGGGGTCGCGACTGTTCGTCGGGGGCGATTTCACGGCGATTGGAACCTCGACGCAGAGCTACGTTGCCGAACTCGACGCCCGGTCCGGTGCAGTGCGCCCCGGGTTCAATCTCACCTTTGGCTCCACCTCGCTGTCGTCGAAGATTCGTGGTCTCGCGGTGTCATCCGACGGGTCGAAGCTGCTGTTCGCCGGGCGGTTTGGCTCGGTCAGCGACGGAGTTCTCAACCTGACCACTCAGACGGTCGTTGTCGATATCACCGGAGCGGCACCGAGACTCAGAAATCACAGATTCGTCCAGACCCACCCCGAGGCGAACAATCGTCCGACCGGTCAAAGCCTGCAGGACGCGGCGATCTCGCCCTACGCAACGGCTTTCGCATTGGCCTACGGCACGGCGACCGTGTCGGATTTCGTCTACGCGGTCAACACCGTCGATGGTTCGTAGCCGGTTCGGTGGCGTCATTCGATGGGAGACTCCAGTACCGGTATCGCCGTCTCGAACAACGCAGTGTACGTCATCGGACACTTCTGCAAGATCGACCGGGGCCCGGGCACGACCGACACGATGAGCGCCAAGATGGGGCTGAACACGTGCACCGGTTCGTCGAGCCTGCCCAATGGCGTCTGGCGCACCCACACCGCGGCCCTGGCGCTGAGCGATGGCACCCCGTTGACATGGAACGCCGGGGCCGACTCGACGTTTGGGGGGCAGGAAGTCACGGTCACGACGCGAGGGCTCTTCATTGGATTCGATGGACAGCGAGCAGATTCCATTCGCACCGGTTCCGTCGCCTTCTTCGACCTCGGTCCATCACTTGAGGACACGACGCCGCCCGGCACGGTCACGTTCACCCAGCCGTCCGCCGGCGGAGCGGTGAACAACCCGGCGTTCTTCGCCGGCTCAGCGACCGACAACACCGCCATTGCGTCATATCGCGTGCGCATCAGGGCCGCAGACGGACGGTACGTGCAGGCCGACGGCACGCTGAACACCACCGCCTATGAGTTCAAGCCCACGGCTCTG
Source organism: Actinomycetes bacterium (assembly GCA_031398525.1). GTDB lineage: Bacteria > Actinomycetota > Acidimicrobiia > Acidimicrobiales > Ilumatobacteraceae > JANMJD01. Next base: position 2,658 of record JANNNL010000572.1, read on the forward strand.
GCCAACGGAACCTTCGAACTGCTCGCCACAATGCCGGCCGGTGCGTACACCGTGCAGGCCAAGGCCGTCGACGTGGTGGGGCTCGTGTCGGCCGCGTGGGCGTCTCGGGCCTTTACCGAGACGGGGATCGAGGGCGTACCACCCCAGGTAACGGCCATGGTCAACCCGACATCTCCGATCCAGTCCGAGAACGTGGTCTCGGTGGCGGGCCAGGCGACCGACAACGTGGCGGTGGCCCTCGTCGAAGTGCGAGTCACCAACGCGGCTGGGCTCTTCTTGCAGTCCGACGGTACGTTCACGGCGGTGGCCAACCCGTATCCCCTGGTTGCCGGGCCAGTGAACAATCCCGCGGTCGATTGGTCGGCCAACCTCGGCAGCACGCTGCCTCCCGGCGCGTACACCGTCAATATCAGGGCTACCGATCCGACAGGGAACGAAGGCACCAAGCAGGTCGCGTTCTCCGTGGTTACGGCCGCCCCGGCAGTTGTGATTGCCAGCCCCGCCGCAAAGGTGTTGAACACCGCTCCCGCCGTGATCAGCGGCACGGTCACCGACAACGTGGCCGTCTCGTCGATCGTCGCCCAGGTCGTCAGCGGCCCGAACTATCTGCAAGACGATGGTTCTCTCACCCCTACGCCCAACGAGCTCAACCTGATCGTGACCGGTCTCGAAAGCCCGGCGGCGGGGTACTCGTACAATGCCGGCATCCTGCCGATCGGCGACTACACCGTGACGGCCACGGCCCGCGACCGGGTCAACAACGTGACGACGGCGACGAAGGCGTTCACGGTGACGGCGAGGGTTCCGGGTCCGGCGATTGTCGGCTACACCGGTTTCTCATCGCAGACCGACTTCTTCTCCAACCGCACGATGGGCTTCACCTTCAGGGTCACTATCGACAGCCAGGTGCTTGCCCTCGGCGTGCAAGACACGAACCGCAACGGGACGCTGGACAACTCCGTCGATACTCCGGTCGGTATCTGGCGGGCATCCGATCGGACGCTGATCGCCACGGTGAACGTGCCTCGCAACGCCATTCCCGATGCGGGATGGTTCTATGCCCAGCTCCCATCGCCGGTCACGCTGACCGCCGGAGTCACCTATGTCATCGGCCAGCGTGTGTACCCGCTTCGGGAGCGCTATGCCAGTGGCGGTACCGCCGCTCCGTCCGCCGACTTCGTCTACCTAGGGTCAGCCTCCACCTCCGGCACCTCACTTGCGTATCCGTCGAGCCAAAGTGCGGCCACCGGCGGACTTGGCATGCCGAACATGAAGTTCGGCTAGATCCGCTCGCCCGCCCGAGATCGGTCGGCTCGTCTATGCCAATGGCCCCGCCCAGATGATTGCCCGACTCGCCGAGTTCTTGGCGGCGGCGATGGAACGAGGCGAACTCCGAACTGCGCCACCAGCCGTGGCGCCGCTCAGTTCCTCGCCATTATCGTTGGTGACCTGCAGCTACGTCTGGCGATGGGGCTCGATCCGCCCCCACCGATCGAGCAAGACGAGGTGGCCGCCGCCGGCGTCGACGTGTTTCTTCGGGGTACGCGCCGTGATTTCTCCGTGGATTTCCGGACCGGCGGGGGTTCACGAAACCATCGACGCTCGCTACGTCGTTGGATGCGATGGGGCAACGAGCACGACTCGCAAACTCCTCGGCATTGAGCTCGAAGACCTGAGCTTTGACGAATCGTGGCTGGTCGTCGATGTGTTGGCCAATGACCGTGGCCTGGCGAACCTGCCGGCCAACAGTGCTCAGTATTGCGAGCCGGCGCGTCCGTCTTCGTACCCGATTGGAATGGGCCGGCACCTGCGGCGGGCGACGCGGCGTATCAGCAACCACCGTTTCTCGGTCAAGATATGTGCCAAGGAATCCGCGACGTCGCCAATCTTGCGTGGAAGCTCGTGGCAGCGAACACGGGTGAGTCGAATCCTGAATCGGTCGACGAGTTGCTCGATAGCTACGAGGTCAAACGGAGCACTGGTCACCGTCGACTCGAGCCATCATCACCAGCGCCTGCCATCCGGCATCGACGTGGTCGACCTCGGAACCGACGCCGAGGTTGAGACCGACGATGTCGTGCACATCTGGATGACCAGCCACGGATGTTCCTCGGTGCTGGTGCGGCCCGACCATTACGTCTTCGGCAGCGCTCGTTCGGTGGCCGACATCGAGGATCTACTCCACGAATGGTCAACGAGCACCGCCGCGTTACCCAACCCGCGACAGAAAAAAGCGCCCCCGACAGTGTCGAGTCTCAGGACATAGGAAACCGATGTCGCGCGTCATAGGAAACGGTGGTCAGGGCCGGGATCGCTGACGGGCCGGGTCGGCGGCAATGACGCTGAAGGATGTCCAAAGCCCGTCTTGTTATCACTGCTGTT
>JANNNL010000575.1:0-4893 GCA_031398525.1 Actinomycetes bacterium
TGTGGGTTCGAGTCCCACCTCGGGCACTTGGTTGGTTGATGTATTTGCAGGGCAGTACGCCTGCTCGGTGGCGACCCTGCGTCGGCCGCTCGCTACATTCGGCGCATGACCGGCCTACCGACAACCACCAGTGAGATCACCGCCGAGTGGATGACCCACGCACTACGTGGTTCGGGAACGATCGGGGCCGATGTCGCCGTCGAGGGGGTGATGCTCGATGCCGCCGGTGCGGGAGTTGGGTTCATGGGCGAAGTCGCCAAGGTCGGCATCGTCTACGGCGGTGGTGTCACCGGGGGCCCCTCGACGGTCGTGGCCAAGTTCCCGACGTCGTCCCCCGAGATTCGAGCGATGATGCATCCAACGCGGATCTACGAGCGCGAGCATCGCTTCTACCAAGAGCTTGCTCATCAGACGCCGCTGCGAACACCCGACATCTATCACGTCACATGTGAGCCGGCAGTCGAATCAGCCGACGAGCGGTACATGATGCTGATGGAGGACCTTTCGAGTCTCACCCTCGGCGACCAGGTCGTGGGCGTCACGCCCGAGCAGGCTCGCGCCGCGCTTGTTGGACTCGCTGCCCATCATGCTCGATTCTGGAATGGCGTCGGGCTCGAAGGTGCCGACTTCATTCCGATCATCAATGGCCCGCTCAACCAGGCTGGGTCACCGATTTACGATGCCTCGCTCCCCGGATTCATGGCTGCCTTCGGCGACAGCATCAAACCGGAGTTGGCCGCCTTCGTCGCCGGATACGCGATCGAGCGCCCCCTGATTCTCGATGATCTGGCTGCGATGCCGCACACCTTGGTGCATTTCGACTTCCGCGCCGACAACCTGTTCTTCGAGCATGGCGGGGCGGTGGTCGTCATCGACTGGCAAGCGATCAGCCAGGGCGGGGGAGCGGCCGATGTCGGCTACTTCCTGTCACAGAACCTCAGTACCGCAGATCGACGAGAGTATGAAGCCGATCTGCTGCACGCCTACCACGACACGCTCGTGGCCCACGGCGTCGAAAATTACGCCTACGACACGCTGGTCGCCGACTATCGGGTCGGAATCCGCTGCGGCTGGATGATTCCGGTTCTCGCCGTTGGCAGCCTCGACTTCACCAGCGAACGAGCAGTCACCCTGTGGACCGCAGTGATCGAGCGGGCCCAGAACGCGCTCATCGACCATGGCGCCGGGCAGGAGCTTTCGAATGTCTGAGCATCCGGAGAACTACGAGGACGTCACGGTCTACGGCCTCGATGACGACACCGAGCAGGAAATGCTTGACGCGCAAAACGAATGCACGTTCATCTGGTCGAATAAGGAGGGCTGGCCGGTCGGGGTGATCATGTCGTACGTCTTTCACGACGGCAAGTTCTGGCTGACTGCGACCAGCCAACGAGCGCGAATCAGCGCCGTGCGTCGTGACCCCCGCGTGTGCATCGTCGTGACATCGACCGGCTCCAAGATGGCCCGCAACAAGACCGTCACCTACAAGGGCACGTGCACGGTTCGAGAAGATCGTCAGACGATGGATTGGTTCTACCCCGCGCTCGCCGCCGTGGTGCAGCCAAACAGCATCGAGCGACAGGAACTGTTCGTGAAGTTTCTCGACTCGCCGCGCCGAGTGGTGCTCGAAGTCACCCCCACGCAGCGCATCGGCTACGACGGTGGCAAGATGTCCAAAGCGACCGCCGAGTGGATGGCTAACCAGACCACCTCCAACCCAGAGTGAAGTAGCCGAATCTGCACGGTGACCGCTGCCTCCGCGGCTCGTACTCCAGGGCGGATGTGGCCTCGACGAGAGCGATGGAGCCATCGTCGAGCATTCGCAGGAGCTACCGGGTCAGGTCGCGGAGTTCGGCGAGGCGGGCTTCGAAGCCGCCGGGTGGAATGACCTCGATATCGCCGGCGTGAATCGGAGCGGAGCCGGGGACGTATGGGGCGGGCGGGGCCGATGGCACCGGGTTGTCTTTCAAATGGCTCTTCATCACCTGGGCGGCTGCGGCGCCCCCGGGGCGGCGTGAGATCAACGAGGCCGCGGCTTCGCCGACGCCCTGATCGCCGTTGATCGCCCGGGCGACGGCCTGCGCAGTCGGGCCGGCCAATCGCCCAAGGTGGCCAGTGGCTGCCGCTGCGATCAGTGCGGTTGCCACCTTGCCGGCGGCGGGTTTCATCCTGTCCCAATCGACATCCTCGGTGAGTGATCTCAGCCGGTCGGCGACCTCGTTGCCGCGCGCTTGAGTCGCGGCGCTTACTTGTGACCAGTCGATGCGCTCCAAGACGTTCGACACTTCTTCAGCCGCGGCCTCGTCGGACAACCCACCCCCGGGGCTTGCGTGCGGGGCCGTCGCGGTGGATTCTGATGCGGCCGGGGTCGGCGGCGCCATCGGTTCGCGTCGCGACTTGACCAGCCGCGAGACGTGCTCGAAGGTCGGCCGATCCCACAACACCGGACTCGGCTCGTCGGTTGACGTGCCACTCACACCCTTGTCGAACTCATCCTTCAAGATCCGGGCCGACTCCTTGGCCCGGTCGGCGAGACGGCGTGCCAGCCGGCCCATGCCGCGATCCGGCGCTGGGTCTGCCTGGGTTTCTGACGAGGTCATATGACGAACGCTACTGCTCAGCAGGCCCAGCAAGGCGGGGCCGATGGGAGCGGTCCCCTACACTGCGGGCGATGTCGAATTGGTTGGTGCGACGACAATTGACGGGCGTGAGTCGGCAGTTGCGCGCCTCGCGGCTGGAACTTGAGGTGTTGCGTGAGCAGATTCCTTCGCTTGCCGACGACGCTGATGACGCCCACACGCGGGCGATCGTGTCGGACACCCCGCAGTACGACGGCATCGAAGCTCGCGAATCCAAACGGCACGCCAATGCCCACACCGCTCGCCGCCAGAAGCTGCAGGATTCGATCGTGACTCTCGAACGCCGCCAAGACGAGTTGCTCGACAAACTGAACGCCGCCAACGAGCCCAAAGGGGGTCGATCATGACGATCCGCGTTGTTATCGCCGAGGATGAGGCGATCATCCGCCTCGACTTGCGCGAGACATTGGAAGAAGAGGGTTACGAAGTCGCCGGCGAAACCGGTCGTGGCGACCGTGCCGTCGACCTGATCCGCGAACAACGACCTGACCTGGCGATTCTCGATATCAAGATGCCCGGCATGGATGGCCTCGAAGTCGCCCGGGTGATCACCGAGGAACGAATCTGCGGGGTGTTGATCCTGACTGCGTTCAGTCAGCGCGAGGTCGTCGAGCAGGCCCGCGACGCAGGTGCCCTCGCCTTTCTGGTCAAGCCGTTCCAGAAGAGCGATCTGATTCCGGCGATCGAGGTGGCCATGGGCCGCTTCCGGGAGCTGCAGACGATCTCGGGTCAACGCGACAAGCTCGAAGAGCAACTCGAAAGCCGAAAAGTCATCGATCGGGCCAAGGGCAAGCTGATGGACGACTTCGGGATGAAGGAATCCGATGCGTTCGCCTACATCCAGCGCACGGCAATGAGCGAGCGTGGCCGGATGCGTTCCGTTGCCGAACGCATTCTCGCCGGCGAACTTCAACCGAACTGAGTCCCCATGCCCAAGTTGATGTTGCTCGATGGCAACTCGCTGACCTACCGCGCCTTCTTCGCCCTGCCCACCGATATGGCCACGGCCGGGGGTCAAGTGACCAACGCGGTCTACGGCTTCACCTCGATGCTGATCAACCTGATCAAGGATCATCAGCCCGATGGCGTGATCGCCACCTTCGATCGGCCTGAGCCGACGTTCCGTCACGATCGCAACCCGCAGTACAAGGCGCAGCGCGAGGCGGCTCCCGACATTCTGCGTCAGCAGATGGGACTCGTCCGCGAGGTCGTCGAGGCGTTCGGTATTCCCTCATTCGACCTCGCCGGGTGGGAGGCCGATGACATCATCGCCACTCTGTCGACGCAGGCTGCCGAACGGGGCGACGAGGTGATCATCGTGACCGGCGATCGTGACAGCTACCAGTTGGTGCGCGACCCCCAGGTGCGAGTGCTCTACAACCGCCGCGGGGTGTCGGACTACGCGCTGTACGACGAGGCAGGGATCGAAACCAAGACCGGGGTGACTCCGGCGTTGTACCCGCAGTACGCCGCGTTGCGCGGCGACCCCAGCGACAACCTGCCGGGCGTGCCCGGGGTGGGGGAGAAGACCGCAGCGAAGCTGATTGTCGCGTACGGCGGTCTCGACGGAATCTTCGCCAACGTCGACGCCCAAACGCCCAAACTGAAGGCCTCCCTGATTGAGAACGAGGCGCAGGCCCGACTCAACTTCGAGTTGATGCTGCTGCGCCACGACGCGCCCGTTGAGTTGCCGCCGATCAGCTCGCTCGATCCGAACATGCCCGAGTTGAAGAGGCTGTTCGACTTCCTTGAGTTTCGGTCGTTGTACGAACGCCTCGCCGCCGCACTGGCTGGGGCCGGGGTCGTCGCCGACGCCCCAACGGGTGAGGTGCTCCACCCCGAGGTTCGGCGACTGTCGACCCCGGGCGAAGTCACTGCCGCCATCGCTGCATCCACCCTTGACGTCGCCGGGCGGTGGATGGGCGAGCCCGGTCGCAGCGAACTGCTCGGCCTTGCGGTCGTCGTCGATGGCGCAACCGCCGACGTCGCATGGATTCCCGCCGCGCTCGTTGCGGGAGCCGACTTGGCCGGACGATCGCTGCGCGCCCACAACGCCAAGGCGCTGATGCGGTCGTTGCAAGACCTCGGCATCGAGGTGCCGCTGCTTGCCCTCGACACGGCGATTGCGGCATATCTCATCGACCCGGCCGAGGCCCGCTATGCGGTTGCCGAGCTGACCGAGAAGTACACCGACCTGCGCTGGCCCGACGACGACGCCGGCGCGTCCGGACAGCTCGACTTCGGTGATACCGGC
>JANNNL010000609.1:0-2861 GCA_031398525.1 Actinomycetes bacterium
CCCGGTAGGGCACGAAGGCGGTGATGGAGTTGCTGGCGACGAAGCGGAGCAGGAACGCGATGGACGCGTAGGCGACGACCGGTGGCGTTGGCCAGGGCGGCAGCGAGGCGGGTCTGCTGATCGGCAGTCAACGCGACAGCCGTGCGGACCTCGGCAACTTCCAGCTGCTTGGAGCTGGACGCCCGCTGCACCAACCGGTCGATGATCGCCGGCAGGTCGCGACCGCGGCCGGAGCCGACGACGAGCGAGATGAGTTGCGTAGTGGTACTCGTGGTCTTGCCACCGAGCAGGTCTTCGACGATGGCCTGGCGCCGGGAAGCCGGCACCTGCTCATCGGTGAGGGCGTTGCGCAGCGCGTCAGAACCTTCGACGCTGCGAGCGAAGCGGAACAATTCGTCTTCGACCTCGTCGAGGGTTCCCTCGGCGCGAGCGATTTCGAACAACGCCCGGGCGTAACCGTCAATGCGATCCCCAGATGCAGTGTTGAGGCTCATTTGGATGCACCCACCTTTGCGATGAACGACTCAATGAGATCGTTGTGCGTGGCGGGGTCGAGCTGCTGGAGTACCAGACGATCGGCCGCACCGGCCGAAAGGCGAGCGATCTCGCCGCGCAGCTCGTCGCCGGAACGGCTGGCGAGCTGGGCGATGTCGGCGTCGGCTTTTGCCTCGGCGTCGGTGACCTCGGTGGCCAGACGAGCGCGGCCCTCGGTGAGCAGCTGTGCCGCCTGGGTATCGGCATCGGCGAGCAAGCGAGCGCGCTCGCCGTCGATGTCACCCTTCGCCGACCGGATCTGCGCCGCCTCGGCTTCGGCCGTTGTGCGGGCATTGTGTCCGTCGTCGAGTTCCTTCTGAATTCGAGCGGTGCGATCAGCCAGGCTCTTCTTCATCATCGGCAGCGCGAACTTATAGAGCGCACCAAAGATGATCACCGAGGCGAGACCGCCGTAGATGATCTCGTAGGTCTCGGGCAAGAACCAATGCTTGGTCGTGATCTGTCCGCCGGAGTCACGCGGAATCTCACCCTCAGCCATCTTGATGGCGACCGACAGCAGACTCATGACGACACCCCGGCGCTCATCTGGTCGGCGACGACCCGGGCAACCGCATCGGCGGCGGGGGCCTTGCCGGTGGCGAGCTCAACGGTTCGACTGGCAACGGAGCCGACAGCTGATTCGATCTGATCACGAACGGCGTCGCGAGCAGCTTCGGACTCGGCGATTGCCGCAGCCCGACGGGTTGCAATGCCTGCGTTGACGGTCGACAACTTGGCGGTGCGCTCCGACTCCAGCGTCTGGCGTACGGCATCGACACGACCGGCGGCCTCGGCACGCACGGCGGCCAGTGCGCCCTGATACTCGGCGACCTCGGCTTGTGCCGCGGCCTTGACCCGTTCGGCCGTCTCGTGATCGGAACGGATGGCTCCATAGCGGGCATCCATCCCGGCCTTGAGCCGGGGGAACAGGAAGTAGCGCATCAGCAACGCAAAGACGATGAACGATCCGGCACCCCAGGCGAGCTCCTTGAGCTCGGGGGCGATAGGACTCGGGCCGTCCTTCGGCGCAACTGCGCTGTGGCCGCCTTCTTCCTCGATGCCGGTTTCTTCTTCGGCACTGAGGAGTCGGACTTGCACCAGCGACGCACCCTGATGGGTGACGACGGCTCTCAGCACGTCAGCTCCTTGGTGGAGTCGGGGGACAAGGGCACAACAATTCGGTCAGAGACCGATGAGGATGAAGACCACGAACCCAATGAGGGCGAGGGCCTCGGTGAAGGCGATACCGAGGAACATGGTGGTACGCACCATGCCGGCGGCCTCGGGCGGGCGGGCCAGGGCCTCGACGGACTTGCCGACGATGTAGCCGCTGCCAATGCCGGGGCCGACGGCGGCGAGGCCGTAGGCAAAGCCAGCCGACGAGGCGGCTGCGGCAGCCTTGGCATCCTTAGCGGCCTGGGCGGGGTCCGCTGCGGCAGCTGCGAGGCGAGAAAATGCTTCCATGACTTTCGTTTCTCCTGATGGTTTTTCGTGTGTGGGAGATCTTGGATAACGCGGTATTCGGACGAGCCGGGGCTCAGTGGCTCTCGGCCGACTCGTGGTGCATCGAAGTGCTGATGAACACGGCGGTGAGGATGGTGATGATGTACGCCTGCAAGAAGCCGACCAGCACCTCGAAGGCGGTGAGGAAGACCAGCATGAAGAACGGCAGGATGCCTACCGGCTTCAGGATGAGCGAGTCTCCCTGCACAAGCTCTTTGGTGAGCAGGGCGAAGGTGACGAGCAGGATGTGACCGGCCAGCATGTTGGCGAACAGTCGCACGGTCAGCGAGAAGGGCCGAATGAGGATGTTCGAGACGAACTCGATGACGCCCACCAGCGGCTTCAGTGCCGTCGGCACTCCGGGCGGCCACAGCATGTGGGTGAGGTACCCGATGCCCTGGTGCTTCAGGCCGACACCGTTGTAGATCAACCAGACCAGGATCGACAAGAAGAGCGGAATCGCAATGCGGGCCGTCGCGGGCATCTGGAAGAACGGGATGATGCCGGGCAGGTTGCACAGGTAGACGAAGATGAACATGGCAAGCAAGAACGGCGTCCACGCCAGTCCTTCCTTGCCCATCGTCTGCATGACGACGCCGTTCTCGATGAACTCGACGGTCGTTTCGGCCAGATTGCGGACCCCAGTGGGGGCAACCTTGGCGTCTTTCGATCCGGCAAGGAGGAAGACAACGGTTCCAATGACCGCCGCAAGGACGGCGATGATCCCGATCTTGTTGAACGACGTGAATACGTCGCGCCAACGCAAGATCTCATTGATCGGGGGAAACTCGAGGGCGAACACGGTGATAGACCTCAGCTCGTCG
>JANNNL010000510.1:0-7291 GCA_031398525.1 Actinomycetes bacterium
CGACGAGGGCTCGTCACCCGACACCGGGAATGCCACGTACCGAGGGCCATCACCGCTGTCAGAGCCGGAGGATCAAGCGCTCGATGCCCTGTTCAAGCGGGTCGGTTTCGAGTTCACAATCAGCTACCACTCGGCGGCCGAACTGCTGCTCTATGGCACCGGCTGGCAGGTTGCGACGCCCAGCCCCGACGACCACATTTACGAGGCGCTCGCTGGCGACGACGCCAATCCGGCGATTCCGGGCTACGACCCCGACATCTCCGCCGAGTTGTATACGACGAACGGTGAACTCACCGAGCACGCATCCACGGCGTATGGCACCCTGGGCTTCACACCTGAGCTGTCGACGTGCGAGACCATCAGCGCGCTAGATCCCGCCGACGAATGGGAACCCGATGCCTGCGACAGCGTATTCAACTTCCCCGACGACGAGGGGCTGATCGAAGCCGAGTTCCAGAAGAACATCCCGTTTGCGCTGTCAGTCGCCAAATCGGCCGCCGACCCGGCGAACCCGGTGTCGTCGATCGGGCTGACGACACCGGACTTCGTGGTCGACACGTTCGACGTGTCCTACGGCTCGTCGCAAACTGTTGCGGTCGACGTCAAGCGCGAGGTGAAGTCGCTGAAACTGCTGTACCGGATCAACGGTGGGAACTGGCGCTCGACAAGCACTTCGGAATGGAAGGGCGGCGAACGATACGGCGACGCCGGCGACACCTGGTTTGCTGAGCGCCGAGGAAAGGTGCGCGGCACCAAGGTCGGCGACTCGGTCGAAGTCAAGTTCGTCGGGACCAAGTCGCGCCGCGGCGCGAGTGAGCGCAGCTCGCCAGTCGAGAGCGCGTCGTTCACGTACACGGTTGCCGGTACGAGTGACGCCAAGGTGCTGATCGTCGCCAACGAGGCATATACGGGTGTCAACCCGGTGCAGGCTGGGGTGACGGCACCGGTGTACGCCTCGACCTACGCCGAGGCGCTCGATGCGAACGATATCGACTACGAGATCTGGGACGTCGACGCCCAGGGCGTGCCGCACGACCTCGGCGTACTCAGGCACTTCGATGCCGTGATCTGGGAACTCGGTGATGGTCGATTGGCGCAGGAGCCCGACGACGAGGTGACCGACACGCCCATCGGACCACTCCCCGATTTCGCGGTCGCCGAGCGGCAACAGGATCTGACCATCGCCGTGCGGGACTACCTGAACGAAGGCGGCAAACTCGTCTACACCGGCGAGACGACCGGCTACTTCGGCCTCTTCGGAGGCGTGCTCGGAGGTATCTACTACGGCCTCGACGGCGACCCGACGGCCGACTGCGTCGTCACCGTTGACTTCTTCAGCGATTGCCTCATCCTGTCCGACGACTTCGTTCAGTACTACCTCGGAGCGTTCGGCCGGTCGGTGCAGGCAAATCCCGCGGCTGTTCAAGCCATCCTCGGTCCACTCGCCGGTCAGCAGGCCGCGTTTGGCGGGGCCGCATTGACGGCCAATCCGCTCGACGAAGCCGGGGCGTTCACGCTGACGTCCGCGGTCCTCCCGCAGTTCGAAGGGGCGATCGCGGCCGAGTATCTGTCGGCCGACGGCAGCACCCCATACGGACCGATTGAGGGCGACTGGTACGCCGCCACGTTGCACAACGACGACGCCTACCGCCGATTGAGTCGCACGGTCGACCTCTCCGCGGCGGCCGGCCCGGCAACGCTTGAGTTCAAAATGTCCTACTCGACTGAGCCGGGCTACGACAGCGTCATCATCGAAGCGCACAACCTGACAACTGACACGTGGACGACACTTCCCGACGCCAACGGCGCGACCACGAGCGGTGTGCCAACCGAGTGTGAGGTGGGTTTCCTGCTCGCAGAACACCCGTTCCTCACGAACTACTTGACGCCCGGCAATCCGTGTACCCCGGGCGGTGCCGGGGGCGGTGAGTGGCATGCGTTCACCGGTGACTCGGGTGGATGGGTTGACGTGGCGGTCGATCTTTCGGCATTCGCGGGTTCAACCGTCGAGGTCAGCATCACATATGTGACCGACTCGGGGAGCGGAGGTGTCGGCGTGTTCGTCGATGACACCCGACTCATCGTCGATGGCACCACGACCGCCGAGGGCTTCGAGAGTGGCTCGCTTGGCGCGTGGGCGGCAGGCGGCCCACCTGCTGGTAGCCCGCCGGCCAGCGGCGAGTTTGTCGCGGCCCAACAGTTGATCCAGGTCGGGGCCGTGATCGTCACCAGCGATTCGGCGCTGCTCGGCTTCGGTATCGAACGACTGGAGGACCCGGCCACCCGCGCCGTCGTCGTGGGCGAACTGATCACGTCACTGACCGCGGCCCCCTGATCCTGGGTCGGAACTGTCGGGGTAGGGGTTGGCAAACTGCTGCCTCACCCCGACAGTTGGTCCGAGACGCCATGGCACTGGCGCAGCCGTTCCGCCGGCCTGGCGATTCGTAGTGTGATCGCATGGACGTTTTCGAAGTGATGGGTACCTGCCGGGCGATCCGTTATCTCAAGCCTGACCCGATTCCCGCCGAACTGATCGACCGGATTCTGTGGGCTGCCACCCGGGCACCGAGCCCGGGCAACAGCCAGGGTTGGGACTTTGTCGTTCTCGACGATCCGGCGAAGAAGCGAACCATTGCCGATGCGGTGCGCACAGCGATGTCGGCGCGAGTGGCCGCCATGCCCCGACCAGACCGCACCACCCGCCTGATGCTCGATGGCACCGCCAAGCTCATCGACACGCTCGAGCAGGCCCCCGTCATACTCTTTGTCACGGGGCCGGTGATCTATCCGCCGGCCGCCCCACGTGAGCAGTTCACCTGGTCGGCGCTGTACCCCGCGGCACAGAACGTCCTGCTCGCGGCCCGCGCCCTGGGACTCGGGACCACGTTCACCACGCTCCACGGCACCGCTGAGCCGACGATACGCGAGGTACTCGGGCTTCCCGACCACATCAAGATCGCCGCGACCATTCCGATCGGGTGGCCCGACGCCGAATTCGGCCCGGTGAACCGCCGGCCAGTCGACGATTTCGTCCATCGCAACGCTTGGGAAGGTGACAAGCGGGCAACCTCACGCTAGAAACCTGCGCTGCTGTGTCGTCGCGTCACAACATGACTCGGCACTGATCCATGCTCGCCGTGTCAATCGGGTGGGCGGTCCCTCCGGTCACAAGGGGGACGACATGCGCAGCACTTTCCGTTTCCGTCATGCTCGATCGCTGGGCGTTGCCCTGAGCGCAACCGCCGCGGCCGCGGTCGGGACGCCGTGGACTCCGGTGACCTGCACTTCACAACTCAATCACCGTCACCAGCACCACCGGCGCGGGGTACCTCGTCGTCCATCCCTGCGACACAGCTGTCCCCGACTCATCGACGCTCAATTTTCCGTGCCGACGACACGGTTGCCGACATGGCAATCATCAGCATCCCCGCCGCCACGACCGTTTGTTTCACCGCCGGAGAGGCCGCGAACGACGTGATCGCTGATCTCTCGGGCAGCGACGCTACCCAACGTCAGCTTGGTGCAGATGGACATCGCCAACGGTGCCCGTCGCACCATCGCTACCGGACTCGACGGCCGAGCGGCGCTTAGGGCCGTGTCGCCCAACGGCGCAGCCATTCTGGTCGAGGCGTCCAAGAAGGTCGAGCGGATCGACCTGACCACGGGTGACCGCACGCCGCTCCCCGGAACCAATCCGTCGTCGATCGGTTGGACGCGCGACAACCGCCCGGCGATGATCCTCCCGGCTGATCTGACTCAGATCATCGCCGTCAACGCCAATGGCATCACCTCGGTCGTGCTCACCTCGTCCAATGCCCGGCCGATCGGTTGGTTCGTGTTCTAATCCGCCAGGGTCGTCGACTCCCGATCACGACACCCGGTCCGCACCCCGCGAAGATGAGGGGATGACGACGACAGCGACGTTGAACGGACTCGATGCGGCCATTGGACTGCGCGAACTGACGGCCATCGAGGCACCGGCGTGCGAGGCCCAGCGAACGCTGACGACCACGATGGTCGACGCGCTGTGGGACTCGGGGTTGATGCACTATCTCAACGTGCCCGAGGCCGGGGGCGCCGAGCCGTCGTTCACCGAGGTCATCGAGACGTGGGTCGAGCTTGCCTGGCAGGACGGCTCACTCGGATGGATCGGTATCGCCAACTTTCCGTCGACGATGATGGCCACGGCCCTCCTCCCTGATGAGGGGTTCGCCGAACTGTTCGGCGACTCCACCAAGCGGGCGACCGCCGCTGGCCAGTTCTTCCCCCACGGGTCCGGCGTGAAGGTCGACGGCGGCTACCGGTTGACCGGCGCCTGGAACTTCGGTTCGGGGATCGGGCACTCCGACTACGTCGCATGCGGGTTCATGCCGGTGGTCGACGGCGAGGCGGTCTTCGACTTACGCGCCGCGTTTGTACCCCGCGAGCAGGTCGCATTTCTGGATGGGTGGCATGTGCAAGGACTCCGCGGCACCGGGAGCTTCGACTACGCAGTGACCGACGTGTTCGTCCCCGAACACCACTGCTTCGGATTGTTCGCCCGCGAACCCCACCGCGGATCAAGCCCGTTATTCCGTATGGGCCTGATGCCGATCGTTGCGGCCGGGCATGCCGCATGGGCGCTGGGGGTGGCCAAAAGCATGCTCGACGATGTCGCCGAGCTCTCGCTGATGACCGCCCGGATGTCCGACATGGAGGTCCTCGCCCGACGCACGACGTTCCAGCGCAACTTCGCCCACTTCACCGGGATGTGGCGAGCCGCCCGGGCCGGTGTGCTCGAAGCCTGCACCGCCGCCGAACGCGCTGTCGCCAACGGTGACCCGCTCACCGTGAGCCACCGTGTCGACATCCGAATCGCCGCGACCTACGCCACCGAAGCGTCCCGCGAGATCGGCCAGTTTGCCCACCTCGCCGCCGGGACGCGAGCGATCCGCCAAGGAAGTCGACTGGAGCGGGCGTTCCGCGACATTTACACCGGCACCCAACACGCCTTTATCAGCGAAAAGATCTACATCGATGCCGCCCAGGTACTCCTCGGACTCGAACAAGACAAACCCGGAATGTGACCCAGGAAACGTCGTGATCCGATACACGGCGTAGTACATGCCGCCGCATCGCGAGCGGTCTTGTCGAATTGCGGGCGCGTCGTTACTGTCGGGTCGGTGACCCACCACGTCCACCCTGTCCATCGGGCTGAATCGAGCAACGTGTGACGGTCGCTCGCCCGCTCGCCGATGTTCGAGTGCTCGATCTCACCCGGTTTCCACCCGGTGCGTTTTGCACCGTCCTGCTCAGCGATCTGGGGGCCGATGTCTGTCGGGTCGAGACACCGGGCGCATCGCCGGTGATGAGCGGCATCAGCGTGGGCCTGGGCCGCGGTAAGCGGTCGGTCGGGCTCGACCTACGCAATCCCCGCGGTCTCGAAGTGCTCCGCCGCTTGGCGGCGTGGGCCGACGTGCTCGTCGAGAACAACCGGCCAGGTGAGTTGGACGAGCGCGGCTTCGGCTACTCGCACGCCGCGGTCGAATTCCCCGGTTTGATCTGGTGCTCCATCACGGGCTACGGCCAGGATGGCCCCAACGCCCAGCAGCCAGGGCACGACATCAGCTACACGGCCCACTCGGGCCTGCTCAGCAGTGTGAACCCCAACCTGCCCTGGCACCCGCAGTTGGTGATGGCCATCCCGACCGGGGCGATGATGGCCGCCGTCGGCATCGTCGCCGCGCTGCGCGACCGAGACCGCACAGGACAGGGTTGCCAACTCGATATCAGCATGTCGGAGGCGGCGACCTGGCTGCTGACCAGCGACGACGCCGTGCTCAACGGTACGGCGCGAGGCATCCCGGTGACCCCCGATCGGCATCTCTATGAATGCCGCGACGGCCGGTGGGTGACAACGGCCGCCGCCGACCCAAAGTCGTGGAAGGCGCTCTGTGCGGGGCTCGGCCTCGATGATCTGACCGACACCCTGTGGCGGTGGGACGACCCCGAGGCCGTCACCGAGCGGATCGCCGCGGTCTTCCGCACCCGCCCCGCCGGTGAATGGGTTGCTGAGCTCGGGCCGAAGGGCACCTCGGTTACTGCGCTCAACCGGGGCGTCGAGCTGCAAGACGACCCGCAGGTTCAAGCCCGCGGCGCCTTGGTTCCCGTGGGCGATGTGGTCGTCCCGGCCAACCCGATTCGTTTCCGTGACGCCGCCGGCGCTCGTCGCGGCCCGGTCACGACCCCTCCGGTGCCGGCCGGTGCCGATACCGACGACATCCTCGCCGAGGCCGGCTATTCCACCAATGAGATCACCGACCTGCGCGCCGCCGGCACCGTCGGTGGCTGACCGAAAGGACCCACCCCGATGACGTATGACATAGACCTCAGCGGCCGCACCGCCCTTGTCACCGGGGGCGGGCAGGGTGTCGGCCGGGGCATCAGCCTGGCGATGGCCCAGGCCGGGGCGAGGATCTTCGTCAACGACTACGTCGCAGAACGCGCCGACGCCGTCGCCGCCGAAATCCGCGACGCCGGTGGCGACGCCGTCGCGTTGCCATTCGACGTGTCCAAACACGAGGTGGTCGCCGAGGCCGTGCAGTCGGCCGGCCACATCGACATTCTCGTCAACAACGCCGGGAACGCCGGGCCCGAGGGCTACAAAATGTCGCCGTTCATGAAGACCGTGCCGGCCGATTGGGACCGGTACTTCGCCGTCAATCTGTATGGCGTGATGAACTGCACCCACGCCGTGCTGCCGAGCATGGCCGAGCGAAACGACGGTCGGATCATCACGATCGTCTCGGAAGCGGGTCGTTCGGGTGAGGCCAGCCTGGCCGCGTATTGCGCCGCCAAGGCCGGAGCGGCGGGCTTCATGCGCTCGATCGCCAAAGACGTCGGCCGCTACCAGATCACGGCCAACAACATCGCGCTCGGCACCATCGATACATTCGGCATCGCCGAGCGCGCAAACGGCGACCCGGTGGCCACCGAACAGCTTGCCAAGCGTCTGCGGCCCTATCTCATCCGCCGGCTAGGCGAGCCCGACGACGTCGCCGCCCTCGCCACGTTCCTGGCCAGCCCGCTGGCCGCGTGGATCACCGGCCAGACGTATCCCGTCAACGGCGGCTACACCCTGAACCAGTAACGGCTACTGGTCATCCCTCGATATCGATCCAGTCGGAGACGACCACGGCGCAGTTCACCGGGAACGGGGTCCACGATCGTCCGCTTCGTCGAATTGAGCGTTGCTGCTTAATCCGACTAGGCGATGCCGACCCGCATGGCTAAACGCAACGCATGACCGAAC
>JANNNL010000629.1:0-2523 GCA_031398525.1 Actinomycetes bacterium
GGGACGCGGCGACCATGGCGGCCAGCGACAGCAGTGCGCCCGCCCCGAGCAGGCGTGCCGTGCTGCGGGTGCCGCGCACCAGCAGCCAGGCCAGCGCGCCGTAGAGCGCCAGGGCGCCCACAAAACCCCTGGTCGCGGGACGCTGCTTGGCCGAATCTCGGAATCCGGGCCGGGATTCCGCCAGCCCAGGCCCCGGCCAACCCCCAAACCCGACCGCGCTAGATCTTGAGGCGGCGCCAGATAGGGCGGGGAATGTGGCGCAGGATCGAAAAGACGTACCGGATAGCCGGGGGGCTCCAGACGGTGTGAGCTCCGGATCGCAGGCCGCGCTCTGCCGCCGCGGCGACATCGTCGGCCGAAGAGGCAAAGGCCGAGGGCTTCATGCCAGTGGTCATCTTCGAGTGGACGAACCCCGGCCGCACCACCAGCAGCGACGCGCCCGACCCGACCAGCGAGTCCCCGAGGCCTTGGGCGAAGCCGTCGAGGCCCGCCTTGGTCGAGCCGTAGACGTAGTTGGCCTTGCGCACCCGCTCGCCGGCCACTGACGAGAAGATCACCATTCGCCCGTGCCCCTGGGCCCGCAGCCGGTTGGCGACGGCCAGTCCCATCGTCACCCCGCCGACGTAGTTGACGTCGAGCACCGGGGCGGCCGACGCCGGGTCAGCCACGAAGTCGTCGGGATTGCCCAGCACTCCGAACGCCAGCAGCACGACATCGAGGTCGCCGTGCCGCGACGCCAGACCCTCGATGAACGCGGCATGGGTGGAATGCGAGCAGGCGTCGAACTCGACGCAATCGACGGTGGCGACGCCCAGAGAAGTTAGCTCAGCCACGAAATCTGAGGCGTCGGCCGGGCTGCGGGCGGCGAGCACGACGGTGGTCGTCGATGGACGAACCAACCGGCGAACCGTGGCCCGGCCGATATCGCTGGTCCCACCGAGCAGCACGATGGTCTGCGGATCACCGAATGCGTTCTGCACAAATCCTCCAGGGGACGAAACGAACGAAAGAGACAACGAACATGGCAACCGTGGCCACCGGGGAAAGAACAGTTAGGGAATCAGGTCGAGGCGGCGGGCGAGGTCGCTCTGCCACACGCCGGTCGGGTCGGCCTTGTCGCGGACTGCCTTCCATTCGTCGAGCCGGGGGTAGCCGCGCCGCATTGCCGCGGCAGTCATGTGACCGTCCTTCGCGAGGTAGTGGCGGCCTCCGGCGTCGAGGACCAGGTGATCGAGCGATGAGAGCAGCGGCGACAGTCCCCGCCGACCGGCGGCGATGTCGACGGTGATCGTCCACCCGGGCATCGGAAACGACAACGGCCCCGGATTACCTGCACCGAATCGCTTCAGCACCACGAGGAATGACGGATCACCGAACCCGGCCATCCGCTCCACAACGGCGCGCAGTACCCGTTCCTCACCGAAGGGAATGACGATCTGATACTGCACGAACCCCTGCGGTCCATACAGCCGGTTCCACCAGCGAACTCCGTCGAGCGGATGGAAGAACGAGCTGATCGAGGTGACCTGATCGCGCCGCGCTTTGGGGGCCTTGCGGTACCACATCTCGTTGAAGGCATGGATCGACAGTCGGTTGAGCAAACCGTTCGGGATGCGCGGGGCGACGAGTGGGGTATGCGGGTCGAAATGGAGCGGATCGTTCGATGCCCGTCCCGATAATGCCGCGAGGGGCGCGTGGTCACCGCTCGACAGCACCGATCGCCCGAGTCGACGACCGGTCGCGCTCAGATCCATCCACGCCACCGAGTACCGATACCGGTGGTCGCCCTCGGCCATGCGAGCGCAGACATCATCAAGGTCGGTGGTCCGCTCGGTATCGACCAACATTTGGCTCGTCTCGATCGGCAACAGCCGGATCGTCGCGTCGAGGATCACTCCCGTCAACCCCATTCCGCCAACGGTGGCCCAGAACAGCGCGGGCTCCTGCTCGGGGCTCAGCTCCTGCACCGACCCGTCGGCAAGGAACAACCGCAGTCGGATGATGTGATTTCCTAGGCTGCCCTCGACGTGGTGGTTCTTCCCGTGGATGTCGGCGGCGATCGCTCCCCCAAGCGTCACCTGGCGCGTCCCTGGGGTCACCGGGACAAAAAAGCCGTGCGGAACCAGGTATTTCATCAGGTCGTCGAGCGAGATCCCTGCATGTGCTGTGACCGTGCCCGCGGCGGCATCGATGCGGGGTGTGCCCCCTTGCCCGGCCATCGCCAGCACCAACCCACCAGCGTTCTGCGCAGGAGAGCCATACGACCGGCCGAGGCCCCGAGCAATAGCCCCACGGGAATCGACCTGGTCAAGGGCATCGCGGGCTTCGTCGACGCCACCAACCTGCAACATCCGAGCCCGAGTAGGCGCGGTGCCACCCCAGCCCATCAGCATTTGGGACAGGGTCGGCCGCGTCACGAATCAGTGAGCCTAGCGAGGCCGGCGGAGGGCTCGACATGCATGACGAGTCGAGACCCACCAGACGCACCGGCGGGTGCGAGTACGCCTACGATGGGTGGCCGTG
>JANNNL010000637.1:0-1224 GCA_031398525.1 Actinomycetes bacterium
TGAAGCCAATGCGTACGAGCGGATCGACATTGACCTCGGCATTGCCGCCGGTCGCCGACGACATCGCCATTTGACGGGCGATGTCCCAGTTGAGCGGACCCTGGGTCTGCATCATCTTGGCGATCTCGGAGAACATCGGAATTCCGGCAAACGGATTCCCACCGGCACCGCCGCCGATCCCGCTGGCCCCCATGCCGAACAACCCGCCGAACGGGTTGCCAGCCGCCGACGGGTTGGCATCGTCGATCGTCGGATCCGGCGAGGATTCGTCGAAGTTGATGCCCTCGAAGGCCGACTCGTCGAACGTTGAATCATTGAAGGCCGACTCGTCGAACTCCGACTCGTCATTGCCCGGGTTGTCACTCACATCTCCCAGCCTAAGCCGCTTGTCGAGGCGCGATGACTCGCGGCGAAGCCGCCATAGGATCGGGCGTATGACCCGGACTGCGGACCAGTGACGACGCTCGTAACAGGAGCCGCGGGGGCGCTGGGCAGCCGAGTGCGGAAGCTGCTCGCCGACCGTGCCGATCTGGACGTCGTTGCGCTCGAGTCCGATCGTCGTCTACATCGATCGCTTGGGTCCGACCGTCACGTCGATGCCGATTGTCTGCTTCACCTCACCGCCGGCGACCACGACACGCTGGCCGAACGCGGAGCGAACGCGCTGCGAGTCACCGAGCAGGTGCTTGCCGATCCGGCCGCCACTCGGGTGACCCACCTGGTGTTGCTGTCCTCGGCAATGGTCTATGGCGCGTGGCCGAACAATCCGGTGCCGCTCACCGAAGAGGCTCCGCTGCGGGCCGACGTCAGCTTCGGGTTCGCTCACCAACTTGCCCAGGTTGAGCAGATGGTCGATGCCTGGAGACTGGCCGTCCCGGGGCGGACGGTGACGGTTCTGCGCCCGGTGCTGACGTTGGCTGCCGACGGTACGAGCAGCGTCGTTCGCGCCCTCGCCGCCGGGATCGGAGCCCGGCTCGACGAGGAAGATCCGCCGGCCCAGTTCCTGCACTTCGATGATTTGGCGTCGGCGGTTGTTTTGGGTCATGACCAGCGCCTTGACGGGGTGTACAACGTGGCACCCGACGGCTGGGTGGCGGGTGAGGCCGTGCGGGCGCTGGCCGGTACACCCCCGCGGATTCGGCTCCCAGCGTGGCTCATCGAACCCGCTGTCGACATCCGCTGGCGATTCCAGCGCGGACCGATTCCGCCCGGGTTGTGGCCGTT
>JANNNL010000685.1:0-6557 GCA_031398525.1 Actinomycetes bacterium
GGCGATCATCCCGTACGGCAAGCGACGTAAGCCCGGTACCCCGTTCTCGTGGGGCGAGGCGATCCTCGGCTCGGTCTACGCCTTCTTCGTGATGTTCCTCGCCTACGGCGTCGTGCCCCACCAATGGCTGACCCACGTGCAAAACGGGCTCGGCTGGCGCGCCGACAAGCCGTTCCTCGGCTGGGGAGACATCTTCAAGGCCCAGTCGAAGGGCGGCCAGTTCCCGTTCGAGATCAACTACTTGCAAATCGGCGACATGCTCGTCGCAGGTATCTACATCTTCTTCCTTGGACTGCAGGTCAAGATGTGGGGCTGGTGGCAGAAGCGTGGCGCCGTCAAGCCGTCTGCCGAGGTCGCCACGTCGACCTACGGCCGCCCGTTGGTTCGGAAGGCTTGAACCGATGGCCCGCACCGATGCCAATCCGCCGATGCCGGAGTGGTCGAACGAATATCAACTGGTTGAAGTCGACGCCGACTACCTGACCAAGGCCGTCAAGCCGAAGCAGTTCATCCATATCGACCAGTCCGAGTGCATCATGTGCGAGGGCTGCGTCGACATCTGCCCGTGGAAATGCATTCACATGGTCAACCCCGACGCCATCGCCGAAGCGACGGGCACCGAACTGCCGGGAACCGACCCCAGCGACAAGGTGCTCTTCATTATCGACGATGACGTTTGCACTCGTTGCGCCCTGTGCGTCGACCGGTGCCCCACGGGCGTCATCATCATGGCCAAGGTCGGGGCTCCCGACAAGATGGGTGACGGCCACACTCGCACCAACAACCACGGCTATGCCTACGGCATGAGGCTCTGAGGAGAGACGGAACGTGGCAACGAACATCGAGGGCAAACCCCGCCCAACTGCCAAAGATCGCGTTGCGGCAATCACCGCCAACGTGCAGGGTTCCCAAGCGTGGGGCTCGATCTTTCGACCGGGGTCGATTTTCCGCAAGGGCTACACCGATAGCCCGCGTAACCGCTCGTACGTGATCATGAACTCGGTGCTGTACCACTTGCACCCGGTGAAGGTGAAGCGTCATGCCGTCAAGGTCAGCTACACGCTGTGCCTCGGCGGGCTGAGCTTCTTCCTCTTCATCCTGCTCACGGTCACCGGCATCTTCCTGATGTTCTTCTACCGGCCCACCACTGCGGCCGCCTGGCAAGACATCCAGAGTCTGCAGACGTCGGTGACGTTTGGATTACTTGTGAGAAATATGCATCGATGGGGCGCCCATTTGATGGTCATCTCCGTATTCCTTCATATGGCACGCGTTTTTTACCACGGGGCGTACAAGGCACCCCGCGAGTTCAACTGGGTGATCGGCGTCATGCTGCTCAAGCTCACCCTGCTGCTGTCATTCACCGGCTACCTGCTCCCGTGGGACCAGTTGGCCCTATGGGCCGTGACGGTCGGTACGAACATGATGGGTTACACCCCCGTGTTCGGTTCCCAGGTGCGATTCGTACTGCTCGGCGGCGTCGAGATCGGCTCCGAGACCCTGCTGCGCTGGTATGTGCTTCATGTCCTCATGCTCCCGTTTGTGATCGTCATCTTCATGGCGATCCACTTCTGGCGGGTGCGTAAGGACGGCGGAATTTCAGGGCCGCTGTGATTGTGGCAATGAACGGTAGAGGAGGACACGATGACTGAGATCCCCGAACACCTGCGCAAGCGCGCGGAGGAGGCTCGGGCCAAGGCCGCCGCGGCGACCGGTGGCGACGATGCTCCGGCCGGTGGTACGGCCGACGCTCCGGCTGCGGCCGTTGACCCGCGCATTCCCGCCCACCTACTTGAGCGCTCGAAGGCTGCCCGCTCCAAGACCGCTGACGCTCCCGCCGGTGGTGCAGTCGCGGTCGCCGAGAAGGTTGCGGCCGTGGTCGCCGCTGCCCCCACCGGTGGCGGAGTGCCGATCGGTGCTGGCCCAGGTGGGCACACCCAGCGCCTGCTCACCGTCGTCAAGTCGGGTTCGATTCAAGATGTCAAGGCCTCGCCGGTCGACAAGGTGCATACCTGGCCACATCTGCTCGCCGTCGAGTTCGTTGCGTCGCTGGCATTGATGGCGTTCCTGACGCTGTTCTCGATCTTCGTCAACGCCCCATTGCTCCAGTACGCCAACATCAACCAGACGCCGAACCCGTCGAAGGCCCCGTGGTACTTCCTGGGTCTGCAAGAACTACTCACGATGTTCCACCCGATGGTGGCTGGCGTGACGATTCCCGGTATCGGCCTGATCGCGTTGATCCTGGCGCCGTATATCGACAAGAACCCCAGTAACAAGCCCGAAGATCGCAAGTTCGCCATCTCATTGATGACGGTGCACCTGATGTTCTGGGCCGTGCTGGTGATGATCGGATCCTTCTTCCGTGGGCCGGGGTTCAACTTCGTGTTCCCATGGAAAGAGGGCATCTTCTTCGAGCTGTGAGTGAGATGACGCGCATGACGACGACCCCCCGGCCCAGCAGGAGGCCATCATGAACTCTGGAGCAATCATCGGTATCGGCATTGCCGCAATCGTGGTGCTTGCCGCGCTGGTCTTCTTGACCGCCGCTCGCAAGGCCGACGTACGCGGCGCAGGTGCTCTGTCGAAAGAGACACGTCGCCGAGACGGCAGCACCGCCGCGGCCGAGGCCGGCACCAGCCGGGCCGATGTCGAAGGTGCCGCCGCCGTCGAGCGCAAGAGCATGGGACTGGTCAAGGCGTCGTCCTTACCACCCGCACCGTGGATTCCGCCCGATCCCGAGGCAATCGGCGTCAGCCGTCGTCAGTTCTTCAATCGGGCGATGGTCACGTTGATGAGCGTCGGTCTCGGCTCGTTCGGTATCGCCGTCATCGGCTTCTTGTATCCCAAGAGCGGTGGAGGCTTCGGTTCCAAGGTGAACGTCGGCAAGCTCGACGACATCGTCTCGGGTATTCGCTCCAACGGCGGCTTCCTCTACATGCCCGAGGCCCGTACCTGGATGACCGAGTTCCCCAAAGACGCCGTGGCCAAGGCCGAGGTTGCCTATACCGGCCCCGTGCTGGTCGGCATGAAGAGCGGCGTGGTCGCTCTCTATCAGAAGTGTCCCCACCTCGGTTGTCGCGTGCCCGAGTGCAAGAGCTCGCAATGGTTCGAGTGCCCATGTCATGGTTCGCAGTACAACCGCGTCGGTGAGAAGAAGGGTGGCCCTGCCCCGCGCGGCATGGACCGCTGGGGTGTCGAGGTAACCAACGGCAACGTGATCGTCAACACCCAGGTCTCGTTCCAGGGTCCGGCAATTGGAACGAACACGACCGGCCAGGAGGCCGAGGGTCCGCACTGCATCGGCGCAGGCGGGGGAGAGCACTAATGACCATCGCCTTGGCGACCACGGCGTTTGCCTGGATTATTTTCGGCGTCCTTTTCGTCGGCTGGATCGTTTACGCCATCTTCAACGTTCGCGCAGGAAAGCGCGAGGTCGGCTCCGAGATCGAACTGGCGGCCAACCGCAAGAAGTACTACGACGACGAGACCCTCGAGGGTCCCAAGCTCGAGCGCACTCAGTTGCTCGCGGTGTTGTTCCTCGTCGTGTCGGTCATCGCACTACCGCTCTACTGGGTCTTCGAGCCGCAGCGGCTCGACAACGCCGACTTCGGCTGGAACAAGCGATTCGCCAGCTGGGGTGGTCAGTTGTTCGAACCAACGGCCGACGGCGGGTTCAACTGCGCCGGTTGTCACGGTGGCATGCAGGGTGCCGGTAACGAAGCCGACTACACGGTCACCGACAAGCGCACCGGAGAGATCAAGGCGGTCAAGTGGAAGGCGCCCGCCCTCAACACCGTTCTGTACCGCTTCAGCGAAGACGAGGTTCGGTTCATCCTTGTCTATGGCCGCCCGTTCTCACCGATGTCCCCGTGGGGCATCGATGGTGGAGGCCCGATGAACGATCAGCAGATCGAAACGCTGATCGAGTATCTCAAGAGCATCCAGCTCTCCCCCGAGAGCTGCGCCGGCGATGTCAACTTCCCGGGTGGCAAGGCCGACCCGGCGATCTGTGATGGCGGGGTGCTCCCAGCGAACGAGGCTGAGTCCGTCGAGAAGTCCGCTCGCGATGCAATGGCGGCGGCCGTTGCGGCCGGCAACCCAATCAGCTACGGCGAGGCCTTGTTCAACAACTCGCTCGCTTCGGGTGCCTATTCGTGTGCTCGCTGTCATACCGACGGTTGGTCGTACGGCCAGCAAGCCACAACGGGTATCGGTGGGCTCGGGCCGAACCTCACCGGTGGCTCGACCAACGCGAAGTTCACGACCGAAGCAGAGATGATCGACTTCATTAAGTCCGGTTCGCAGAACGGCAAAAAGTATGGTTCGCAAGGTCAGGGCAGCGGCAAGATGCCGGGGTTCGGCCACATGTTGACCGACGAACAGATCAAGGCCATCGTCGAATACGTCCGGAGTCTGTGAACATGAGTCTCTCAACGATTCTCGCCATCGGCTGGTCACCCGAGATTCGCGGCATTCTCATTGCCGTCATCGGTGTCGTCACCTTCATGGGCAGCGTCTACCTGGTGCTCGGTACCAACCTCGGTGCCCGGCTTGGGTTCCTCGTCTCTCTCGCCTGCCTCGCCGGGTGGATGTTCATCATGGGCATCATCTGGTGGGTCTACGGCATTGGTTTCCAAGGGCGTACCGCGTCGTGGAAGCCAGCGAACCCGGTGACCATTGTCAACGATGGTGACCTGGTCAACGCAGGAATTCTGCCCGACGCGTCGCTGCCCGTGGCGCCCGATGGAACCCGGGTCAACGGCTGGACATTGCTGCCCGACGAGGACGCCGGTCGCGGGCAAGCCATCGCTGCCGCCGACGTCATCCTGCAGGACACCGACACCCTGGCCGTCGGCGAATATCTGCCGGTTGCCGTCTATGACAAGGGCGGCGAGCGCTGGCCCAGCGTCAAGTTCGGCATCGGCAAGACCCACCACGTCGACTTCGACTTCCTGGCCTTCAAGCACGACCCGCACTACGTCCTCGTGGGGGTTCAAGGGGTGGTCCCGAAGCTCAACGAGCCGGGTCGCGCGCCGGCCAAGCCAGAGACCGATCCGTCACGCCCAATTCAGTACGTCATGATGATCCGTGACTTGGGATCGCGTCGTCAGCCGGCGATCGCCCTGACGTTCGGTTCGGGTCTGATCATGGCGATTCTTTGTTGGATGATGGGTCGTCGCGACAAGGTGTTGGCGACACATCTCTCGGGTGGATCTATCGAGCGGGCCCCCGCAGGAGTGTGACTTCATGATCCAGTACCTGCCCGTTCTGGCCTTGTTGGTGCTGGCTTTCCTGTTCGGAGCCCTCAGCTTCGCAGCGTCGGGGCTCCTCGCGCCTCGTCGTCCCTCGACGGCCAAGGAAGCCCCCTACGAGTGCGGCATCGTTCCGTCGCGTGAGCCACCGGAGCGTTTCCCGGTGAGCTTCTATGTGGTGGCGATGTTGTTCATCATGTTCGACATCGAGATCATCTTCCTGTACCCCTACGCCGTCAATCGCCAGGCCCTGGGTGGTTTTGCGTTCTGGGAGATGCTCGCCTTCAGCGTCGTGTTCTTCTTGAGCTTTGTCTACGTTGTCGCTCGCGGCGCCCTCGATTGGGGCCCGTTGAAGTCGGCCGTTCGGCTCAGCGCGGCGGTCTCGCCAAGTCGCACATCGTCGTCGACGATCCGCCGGGTTGGCCTTGAGGGCCGTATCGAAGAAGAGGCGGCCTGATCATGGGTCTCATCCAGGACGTCCGCGATGACGGGCTCGGCGGCATTCCCGACGGCATCATCACCGGCAAGATTGAGGACTTGATCAACTGGGCCCGCGCCCGCTCGTCGTGGCCGGCCTCGTTCGGTCTGGCCTGTTGCGCCATCGAGATGATGGCCAGCGGTGCCGCCCACTACGACATCTCACGCTTCGGCATGGAGGTCTTCCGGGCCTCGCCCCGGCAGGCCGACATCATGATCGTCGCCGGTCGAGTCAGCCAGAAGATGGCGCCGGTGCTTCGCCAGGTCTACGACCAGATGATGGAACCGAAGTGGGTCATCTCGATGGGCGTCTGCGCATCGAGTGGTGGCATGTTCAACAACTACGC
Source organism: Actinomycetes bacterium (assembly GCA_031398525.1). Classification (GTDB taxonomy): domain Bacteria; phylum Actinomycetota; class Acidimicrobiia; order Acidimicrobiales; family Ilumatobacteraceae; genus JANMJD01. Next base: position 6,080 of record JANNNL010000685.1, read on the forward strand.
GATCGTGCAGGGTGTCGACCAGGTTGTGCCCGTCGATGTGTACGCCCCGGGGTGCCCTCCGACCCCCGAAACACTGATCCACGCCATCGAGACCTTGCATGGCAAGATCGAGACCGGCGAGTTGCTCAAGCGGCGCGAGGCGCGTGGTGGCGGTGCCGCCATCGAGATCGAGGCTGCCCCCATCGGCTCCAAGCCGGTGCCCGTCGCCATCGGGTCTCGGTGAACGATGGAAGAGATCCACGGTTGCATCACGGCTGATTCACGCGGCCAAGTCGTCATTTTCCCGACGGCCGCCCGGTACGTCCCGTTGATGAAGAATCTGCTCGACGATGGCTTCACCTTGTGCAGCGACTTGTGCGGTGTCGACTACCTGCAGATGCCGGGGCGTTCATTGCCCGACGGCATCGCTGGCGGTCGGTTCGAAGTCGTTGTCAACCTGCTCGCCCCGGTCGCCCCGCAAGCGAGTCCGGGTACGAGC
>JANNNL010000047.1:0-3352 GCA_031398525.1 Actinomycetes bacterium
ATCCAGCAGGAATCACGCCTCAAGGTTGCCGACAATTCCGGCGCCAAGCAGGTGCTCTGTATCAAGGTGCTCGGCGGCACTCGCCGTCGGTACGCCTCGATCGGAGACATCTTCATCGCCACGGTCAAGGACGCCATTCCCGGCGCCGCCGTGAAGAAGGGTGACGTCGTCAAGTGCGTCGTTGTCCGTACCAAGAAAGAGAAGCGGCGCCCAGACGGCAGCTACATCCGCTTCGACGAGAACGCCGCCGTGCTGATCAAAGATGACCAGTCCCCGCGTGGGACGCGCATCTTTGGCCCGGTGGGACGTGAACTCCGTGACAAGAAGTTCATGCGAATCGTGTCGCTGGCACCGGAGGTGCTGTGATGAAACTCAAGAAAGGCGACCCCGTGGTCGTCATCGCCGGTAAGGACAAGGGACGCGAGGGCTCCATCGCCCGAGTGTTGCCTGGGGCGAACAAGGTCGTTGTTGAAGGTGTCAACACCGCCAAGCGTCACCAGAAGGCGCGCAAGGCCACCGAGCAGGGCGGCATCATCGACAAGGACATGCCGTTCGACGCCAGCAATGTGGCTTTTCTACACAAGGGCAAGCCCACCCGTGTCGGCTACAAGATCAATCCCGATGGCACCAAGGTGCGCATCGCTCGGTCGACGGGAGACGTGATCTGATGAGCGATACCAAGGTCATCCCGCGTCTGAAGACCAAGTACGACGAGCAGGTTCGTGCGGCTCTCCAGGAGCAGCTCGGCATCGGCAATGTCATGGACATCCCCCGTCTGACCAAGATCGTCATCAACATGGGCGTCGGTCGTGCCACCCAGCAGCCTTCGCTGCTGGAAGGTGCGGTCACGGACATGACGGCGATCGCTGGCCAGAAGCCAATCGTCACCAAGGCCAAGAATTCGATCGCAGCATTCAAACTGCGTGAGCACCAAGCCATTGGCTGCAAGGTCACCTTGCGCGGCGAGCGGATGTGGGAGTTCCTCGACCGGCTCATTGCCGTCGCAATTCCCCGCATCCGCGACTTTCGCGGTCTGCCGGCCCACTCGTGGGACGGTCGTGGTAACTACACCTTCGGCGTCAACGAGCAGACGATCTTCCCGGAGATCGAGTACGACCGCATTGACCAGACCCGTGGCATGGACATCACCATCGTCACCACGGCTCGCACCGATGTGGCCGGCAAGGCGCTCCTCGACCAGTTCGGCTTCCCCTTCAAGAAGGATGGCGAGTCGGTCAAGAAGGTCAAGAAGCGTCGTGGTCCGGTACGTGGTCCCAAGGGCAAGCCTGCCAAGGCTGCCCCCACCGGCAAGAAGAAGAAGTGATCGGGAAGGGCTGAACCAACATGGCCAAAAAGGCGCTGATCAACAAAGCAAATGCGAAGCCGAAGTACAAGGTGCGCGCGTATACGCGCTGTCGCCGTTGTGGTCGGGCTCGTGCCGTATTCAAGAAGTTCGGGCTGTGCCGCATCTGCCTGCGCGAACTCGTTCATGCCGGGGAAGTCCCCGGCGTGACCAAGGCGAGCTGGTAAGGGGAGCCAACCATCATGATGACTGATCCCATTGCCGACATGCTGACCCGGATTCGGAATGCCAACACCGCAATGCACGAAGAGGTTCGTATGCCTGCTTCGAAGCAGAAGCTGGCGTTGGCCAAGATCCTTCAAGCAGAGGGCTATATCAACGGATTTGAGGTGGCGCCGTCGACCAAAGGTCCCGGCGACGTTCTCACCGTAAAGATGAAATATTCAGCCGAACGGCATCGCACCATCGCGGGGCTCAAGCGGGTTTCGACACCTGGTCTGCGGATTTACCGCAAGGCAGATGCCGTGCCGCGAGTCCTCGGTGGCCTCGGTGTTGCCGTCCTATCCACCAGCCATGGGCTCATGACCGACCGCGATGCGCGCAAGCGCAACGTCGGCGGCGAAGTCCTGTGCTTCGTTTGGTGATTGGAGCTACGAGCAATGTCACGTATCGGTAAAGCACCCATCGCCGTCCCCGGTGGCGTCGATGTTTCGGTAACCGACGGAATCGTCACGGTCAAGGGCCCTAACGGCACCCTGTCTCGTGACGTTCCCGGCGCCATCACATTGCGCCAGGAGGGAACGGAAATTTTCGTCGAGCGTCCTGACGACGCCCGCGAGAACCGCTCCCTTCACGGCCTCACTCGCACACTGGTCGCCAATATGGTCACCGGCGTCACCGCTGGCTTCACCAAGACCCTCGAAATCGTGGGCGTTGGTTACCGCGCCGAAGCCCAGAGCCCGACGACGCTTCGTCTCGCTCTTGGTTTCAGCCACCCGGTGATCATCGAGGCTCCGGCCGGCGTCACCTTCGAGGTGCCGATCCAAACTCGCATCATCGTCAAGGGGATCGACAAGGAGAAGGTTGGCCAGGTAGCCGCCAATATTCGTTCGATCCGTAAGCCCGAGCCGTACAAGGGCAAGGGCGTGCGTTACGCCGGCGAGAAGGTCCTTCGCAAGGCCGGCAAGACAGGGAAGAAGTAAGCGATGCCCAACATCACCAAAATTCGCCAGGAAGGCCGGGCGCGCCGCCACAACCGTGTGCGCAAGCTGGTCAATGGCACGGCACAGCGCCCGCGTTTGGCCGTGTTCCGTTCCAATAAGCATCTCGTTCTGCAGGTGATCGACGACATCGCCGGTCACACGTTGGCTTCGGCGTCGACCGTCGAAGCCGACCTGCGGTCGGCCGGTTCCACCGGCTCGGCCGCCGGAGCCGCCCGTGCGGGAAAGCTCGTCGCTGAGCGGGCACTCGCGGCTGGCGTCACCAAGGTCGTGTTCGACCGCGGTGGATTTCTCTACCACGGTCGTATTGCCGCGGCGGCCGATGCCGCTCGCGAAGCAGGTCTGGAGTTCTGATGGCACTCAATATTGATTCGACGACCCTTCGTGAGTCGCGGGTGATCGCCATCAACCGTGTGGCCAAGGTCGTTCAGGGTGGCCGCAGGTTCTCGTTCACGGCGCTTGTCGTCGTCGGCGACGGCAACGGTCACGTTGGTCTCGGCTATGGCAAGGCGAAGGAAGTTCCCCTTGCGATCCAAAAAGGAACCGAAGAGGCCAAGAAGAACCTGTTTGCGGTTCCGTTGGCTGGTTCGACGATCACGCATGAAGTCCGGGGCATCCTCGGTGCCGGCAAGGTCATGCTCAAGCCCGCCGCTCCCGGTACCGGCGTCATCGCCGGTGGTGCGGCCCGCATCATTCTCGAAGAAGCCGGCATCCACGACGTGCTTGCCAAGTCGCTCGGTTCGTCCAACGCGATCAACGTCGCTCGGGCCACGATCCAAGGTCTTCAGGCCCTGCAGCGTCCCGATGTTGTTGCCGCTCGCCGTGGCTT
>JANNNL010000080.1:0-1026 GCA_031398525.1 Actinomycetes bacterium
CTGGGCGACCTTGCCGGTGATCGTGAGGTCGGTGGTGACTACACACTTCGTCATCGTCTCGTCGACGGCGCTGAGCTGAGCGGTGATCAGCGCCGAAGCGTTGCCCTTGCCCCCGGTATCGCGGCCTTCGCCCTTGAGGACGGCCTTGTGGTTGACATCGTCGCGCTCAACAAAATGAGCTTGGCCCTTGAACTGCGCGCTGATCGGACCCACCTTGACCTTGACGTGGCCACGGTAGTTCTCACCCTCGATCTCGGTGAGCTGAGCGCCGGGCATGCAGGGCGCAATGAGCTCCAGATCGGTGAGCGTCGCCCACGTCTTGTCGATCGAAGCGTTCACGGTGAACTCGTTGACTAGTTCCATCGTTCGTAGTCCTCGCGGGTGTCGATGTCGGCCGGATTTCCCGAGCAGGCTACTTCCGTCACGAGGTCGGGCCTCAATCTCATCAGATCGCGTGCCCCGACGTCGCCTGTTTCGGGCAACAGTGGCCAGACCTCGGCGTCCAGTCGAACCGGATTCGCCCGCCGCCCGGCATATGTCGCCACGGCGATCGGCGCATCGATGAGCGCTAGACGGCGCCACGAACTCGACGGTATCAGGGGTTGATCGGCGGGTCCGGTGACGATCGCGGTCGCTCCACACATCCGAGCATGTGCGATGCCGACCTGCAGCGTGGTGGCCATGCCCTCGGCCCAGCGTGGGTTGTGGAGCGCGGTAACCGCGGCGGGAACCGGGGGGTCGTCGTCGATCGCTCCCCAGACAATCACAGCCGGCAGGCCAGCATCGAGGATCGCGTCAAGCGCCCACCGGTAGATGGGACGCCCCCGAAACGGCATGAGCAGCTTGTGCTCCAGACCGACAAACCGCTTGCCTGCGCCACCGGCGAGTAGAACACCGATGACATTCGCGTGGTCAGACGAACGCTGAACGCTCATTGGCTCTCCCTGGCCAGCGGCCCTATGTGTCGAAAAGATTACGAAATGGTTGCATCTCGTCATTGATTCTGGTTACCGTAGTGGGCGGGCT
>JANNNL010000085.1:0-4061 GCA_031398525.1 Actinomycetes bacterium
CCCAACCGGGCGACGTCGACGTCATTGTGCTGTCACATCTCCACCGCGACCATATGGGGTGGATCGAGACCGACGGCATCCCAACCTTCCCCAACGCGACGATCTATATAGGTGCCGCCGATTGGGAACACTTCGTCGAGAGCCCAGCGGCTCGGCCCAAACCAGCCGCCCGGATGCGCGTTGTCGCTGACCATGTGGAACTGCTCGATCGAGACGGCGTGACCGTGCTCCCCGGCGTGACCACCCGGGCAACCCCAGGTCACACGCCGGGGCACACCAGCACGGTCATTTCGAGTGGGACCGAGCGGCTGATCGTGCTTGGCGACGCGCTGCACTGTCCGGCCCAGCTCACCGAGACCGAGTGGCAGTTCGTCGCCGACGTCGACCCTGAACTGGCCGTCCGCACCCGTCAGACCCTCGTTCGAGAAGCCGAGCAGCCCGCAACGACCCTGCTTCCATGTCATTTTCCGGGGATGCAAGCGGCCCGCCTGCTGACCGGCGAAGGAACCAAACGCTGGGTGCTGGGCTAAGTCACCAGCGCGCCGCGTCTGGTCGACCTCGGCGACGCACCGCCGCCAGCGCAACCGGGAACAGTTCGGTGAATGAGGTCGCCAGTGCCCGGCCGAACCGTCGGGCCAACGCCCGCTGCTGCTCATCGGTCAACGTGGTTGCGGGGCCCACCGCCCATCCGCTCCCGCCGACCACCGCATCGACGCGCACCAGGGCGTCGACGGGTCCGACGAGGGATGCTCGCAGGGGGATCGATGTATGGTGATAGCCACCGACGGCCGCAGGTCGAAGCACGCCGCGGCCGGCCAGCACCCGAGCTCCGTCCGAGGTCGACAGCGTCACCTCAAGGGCCGCGGGTTCGGTGGAGTCGCCGTCGGTGGCGGTTGTTGGGGGCAGCGTCCAGTCGATTCGCCGATGGTGCGCGGCACCGTCCGGGTCGCCCACAACCCGCGTGCCGACGCCGACGCCATTGATTGCCGCCGTCACGGTCCACCCGCCGTCAAACGGGAAATGACCCTCGCCGACGACATCGTGGATCGTGAGGATTGTGGCACCCGAAGTATGGACCGAGTCCAACGCGTGGGTTCCTGCTCGGATCGCAGCTCGAACAACGTGATCGAGCGGAATCAGCAATGTCGCCGCGAGCGCCTCATGCAGTGCGCCGAGCCGCCAGTCGAACGCCGCACCGGGAGCGGCGTGGAAAGCTCCCAGCATCGCATCAAGTTCCTCGTGCGCCTCAGCAGTTCCCGCGGTTCCCTGATCGTCGAATGGCTGGTCGAGCTCGGCCAACCGTCGAAGGGCGTCGGCGACGAGTGGGGATGCGACGTGACGCATCGCCACGGCGACATCGGTGCTGTCCGCACGGGACAACGGGGCCATAGCCGCCATCGAGGCGTCGAGCGACCCAACCAGCAGGGCGAGCCCGGCGATCATGCCAAGCGGGTGTCGCTCGTAGCGCAACACTTCGGATCGCACCAGGTAGAAGGGGGTGTTTCCTCCATCACCCACCGCATAGGCCGGGAATCCACTCGCCTCGGCTTCGAGGATCAGATCGATCAACATCCGCTCGGCGTCGTCCGCCACCGCGACTTCGTCCACACACTCGACGTCGGCCGTCGCGATCGTCCCGTCGTGTGCCACCACCATCACGCTGACTCCCGCCGCCAACGCGCCGACGCCGGTGGCGTCAATTCCCGGGGTGAACGCCGCGGCACGGGCCGGGTTCACCGCCAACGACGCCGTAGTCGCCGCTCCATCGACGAATGGATGGCTGTCGGAGCAGGCGAATCGCGCCCCGTTGATCCGCGTCAATGTGCGACCACGACGGTCGACGGTCGCGACGACCCGCACCTGCCGCGGCCCGTCGGGGGTCCACACGCGGTCACCCGGATGCACGTCGCCCAGAGCCATGTCGGAGCCGTCGGCCAGCAGCACCCGGGTCGTGGGGGTGAAACAGCTACCGCTCGGGGCGACGTAGTACTTGACCAGCTTGACGAACTCGAGGGCGAGGCCATCGGGAGTCGACGACGATTCCGTGCCAAGCGGGAGGTCACGCCAGAAGTACGACGGGGCATGCAGGCCGTCCTGCCCGTCGGTCGACAGATCCGACCACTGCAGCGGCGGGTTGTGCAGGTAGGGCTGATAGTTCACCCAGGTCGCCGCGTTCACGTCGGAGGGCACCGTCAGCCCGCCGTTGGTCAGCTGCGCCAAGGCGGTCGAGACATCGACATCACTCGCCCCCAACACGCGCAGCTTCAGGGTGTGGTTGAACAGCTCCCAATCGGCATCGGGCCATTGACCTGACACGATGGCCGCCTGGCGGGCGGCGATCCACGCGGGGCTGGTCAACAGGTTCGTGTACGCCATCAGCGCATCGGGTGTCGCCAACGCGGGCGCGATCACCGAGTTGAACATGATGTGGAACTGGCCGAGATACTCGGCGTGGGCGGTGGCGGTGAGCTGCGGGCTCATCACGGCCAGGTCGGCCGCGATCGCGGCCGCGTTGAGCATCGGACGAACCGTCATCACCATATTCGACAATGCGTCGCAGACCAACGCGGTGGAGTAGGCGGTCCACCAGTCGTCGGGCAGTCCGCCGACCAAGCTGGCCGACGGATCGGCCGCCCGATGGGGGAAGAAGTCTGCGCCGTACCAGTCGGCGAAGTCAGGGTTCTCGTCGACGACCGAGTCATTGGTTTCGAATGGCACCCCGTTCTCGACCATCGCCAGCCAGGTGGCATGCAGGGCTGCGCCCACCGGATCGGCACCTGCGTCGGGCTTGAGGGCGAATAACGTCTCGATCGGCGACATCGGGACGTCCGCAGCCGTTACGTCAGTCATCTCACGCCTCCACGTTCGCCGGCGCTGCGGGTGGTGGCGATAGTGGTGGCGGTGGCGGTGGGGCCGTGACGGTCAGGGTGAATGTCGTCGTCGCCGGAATGCCCACCCCGTTGGCGCAGGTCAGCGTGACGGTAGTCGCGGGCGTGACCGTCGGGGCGATACCCAGGACCTGGGCGATCATGCCACTGGTGGAGTCGAAGCTGAGGAACGCGGGCAACGGCGAGGACAGCTGCCAGGTCCGCGGCGACGAACCGAACGAGGTCATGATCGGCACCCAACTGAGATCGCGCTTGTCGGTGGTCAACGTGATGTTCGGCATCGATAGTCCTTGGGGTGCGACCGACACCATCGTGATCGTGATCGGTACGGCGGTCTGGCTGAGCGCGGGCTGCGAGCCGCGCAGGTCGAGGTACCAGCCTTCGGCCGACACCGAGGCGAACGTGAAGACCCCGTCCGTGACCACCGTCGCCGTGGTGCCGTCGGGGGCGGTCACCGTGGACGTTGTCGGCACCTCCACCAGCGTCGGGAGCCACCACTGGGTCATATCGGTGCTGTTGTCGACGAACGGGGCGGCCGTCACGACGGGCCCGGCGGCGACCGACACGCTGAGCACCGGGTTCGTCGGCGACGCGGTCACCGTCGTCAGCTTCGCCAACCCTCGGCCATCGGTGGTCAGCAACCACGCGGTCGCCATCGTGTTGTCGAACGGGGTGATCGACAGGGCGCCGGCGGCATTGACTCCCGTGACTCCCGTGGTTCCGGCCCCGAGTGTCACCGCGACACGCGATGCCTGGTCCTTCACGGCGTATGGCCGCAGGGACTCGATGGCGAAGCCGAGCGGCATATAGAAGCCGGCGGTGGCGGCCAGTCCGGTGGCGAACGTTTCGATCGGCGAGGGATGGTGCTCGAAGATGAACACCAGCATGATGATCAGCCCGATGATCGCCAGGGCCGCGGCGAAATAGGTGCAACACGACACGATGGTCGCCACCGCGATCCCGGCGAGCGTCGTGGCCGCGGCCAGGCCGCAGATCCATCCGCCGACGAAGGCGATCACCTCGATCGCTGCCGCAGCAACGAAGAACGCGTTCGAGGCGATGTCGAGCGGGTCGGTAGCACTGGCCAGGCTGATTGCGCTGAGCACCAGGTTAATGATGGCGAAGATCGCCCCCAGCCGGATGGCGAACTCGTCGAGATTGCGACCGAAGATC
>JANNNL010000155.1:0-6848 GCA_031398525.1 Actinomycetes bacterium
CACCAAACTGAATCCGCACAGGCTTTCATCCCGCCGCGCCCGGGTACTACAGACGCATGACGCAGGATTCTCAGGTCGGTTGATGGATGGCACGTGCGTCCCGCCCCGTTCGACCCGCCGCGTCGTGTTTGTCGCTGTTGCCGTTGGCGCACTGTTCGGTCCACTCGACCTCGCCGGGCAGGTGCACGCTCCGTATCCGCTCGCCAACCTCTTCAACTCGTCTGCAGTTTGGGCAGCGGCGGCGTTCGGATTCGGGATTTGGGCTCAGAGCAGAATGCGAGCAGTTATCGGTGCCATTCTGATGGAGATCGTCGCCGTCATCTCCTACTACGTCGCCGATGTTGTGGTGCGTGGCAGCGACTCGTCGATCGTCGCCTCCACCACCGCATTGGCCTGGATCGTCCTCGGCATCGGGGCCGGCGCAATCTTCGGTGCCGCGGGTTCCGCTATCGATGATCCGTCGAGGGTGTTGCGGGCGGTCGGGAACGGATTGCTACCGGGCGTGCTCCTCGCCGAGGGGTCGCACCAGATGATCCGGCATCTGACCACCGACGCCGACACCCGGCCCGACGATCTCGTCAGCATCGCGATTCTGATGGCCGTACTTGCGGCTGCGGCGCTGATCTGGCGGCTCCGCGGCCGGACCTCCGCCGATCGAGTTCAGACGCTTGGCGTCACACTCGCGCTGGCGGCGGTCGGCAGCGTTTCATATGCATTACTCACCGCCTGAATCATGATGAGACGGTTCGGCGCACTCCAGCTGCGTGCGTTCGATCGGTGACCGGCGAGTCGCTGAGAGCGTCGACCGCGATCAGTCTGCGACTAATGCTTCGAGAGTAGTCAGCGGCACGATGGCAGCAGCCTTGGCGGCCAGCACGTGGTCGATCGTGATCAGCGCGTCGGCCTGCAGCTTGCACACGGCGATGTACTCCGCATCAAAGGTGGTGTCCCATCCGTGCTCGCGCGCAAGCTTCCACGCCGTGCGACGCGACACCCGGTCGCCAAGCAGCCGCATCTTGAACTCCGTGATGCGCTCGTGCAGCTGGAGCGCAACCTCCTCGGTCATGTCACCATCACGCACCGCCGCCAGAAGCAATGAAAGCGCTTGAGAACGGATCAAGGTGGGAGCAACCAACTGGTGGGCGGAACTGACGTCCACATCGTCGGCCATCAGCCGAAGCAGGGTCGGAGCGTCAATCACGTAACGAGCCACCTCCCCACGATACGACTGTCGACTCGCAGGTGAGTCGACCATGCCCGGGCCTGCAGTCTCGCGTCGCCCTCGCCGAATTCCGCTCGCCTTGGTTGGTACTGGGTCGGCCATGCTGCGGCGCAGCGGAGGGTGGCGTCCGTCCGGCTGATTGACGCCGCCGCGTGACGATGCGAACTGACAGAGCAACGCCCGAACAGAGACGCTTGGAAAGTCAGCGGTTAGAGCCGAACGCTGGCCGGTTCGTCAGGAACGCTGAGTCCGCCGCGGCGTCGGTGTACCGCTGGAAAAGCGCGGATCACGTCGGGATCGTCGACGTCGTAACACCCGACCGCTTCGCAGTTGCTCCGTTGGAATCGCGTCCAACCGCTGATGGGCAAACTCGATCACTTCATCGGGTATTTCGACCGGGATGTTCAGCGGACTAGCCATGTCCCAGGCGTGCACGAAGCAGTCAACCGCCGGAAAGCCGAGTCCATCGCCAATCGAACGTCGACCAGTCGGTGAGTCGACGACAGCTGCGAGCTCGGCTACCGCCAGAGCTGTTCGCGCTGGCCCAACCAGCGCTGACCACCATGCGACTGGATCACCTTCGACCGCAGCACCGGGCGGTTCAGCAGCACCATCCCACGACGGTCTCTCGCCGTTCATGATTGCGGTTCCAAACCTGACGACTCCTCCGACGTGGCCCAACACATCAAGCACGCGCCACTGGTCGCGATTTCAGCCTGCTCCACAACGGTCACACGCACGGAAGCTGGGCGGCGGTCCCGAGCGGCACCGGCCCCCGTGTTTGTTGCGTCGTCCTCCTGGGTATCACACCGCCCGGGGAACCCCGGGGTAACACCGGCCGAACGCAAGAGGAGTTCCAATGGCTGATCACGACGTCACGGTCACCCGCACGATCCACACGGCGGCCGATCGGGTGTGGACTGTGTTGACCGATCCCGACTTAGTGAGCGAATGGACGATGGGTGCGCGCGTAGAGAGCACCTGGCAGCCGGGCGCGTCGATCACGTGGTCGGGTGAGTACGACGGAAAGCCGTACAAGGACAAGGGCGAGGTCATCGAGGTCGAGCCCGAGTCGCTGCTGGTCCACACACACTTCAGTGCCATGTCTGGTGCCAAAGACACGCCCGAGAATTACCACCGAGTGATGTGGCAGCTCGATGGAGATGGCTCGTCCACCAAGCTGACGCTCAGCCAGAGCGGAGCGTCGTCGGCGAAGGAGGCCGAGCAGTTCAAGGACAGCTGGCGCACCATGCTCGACCAATTCCGCGATGTCGCAGAAGCTGGAAGCAGCACACCCCACTGAGCAGGCAGCGCGACGCCGTCTACCCGACACGAGTCGCTTGATCACGACGTTGAGTGGTTGTCGTTGATCGGAAATGGGTATTCAGCTGAGTCGCCGATCGAGGTGGATGTCGACGTCGTCGCCGTCGGTCTTGCCGATGGCGTTGCGGATCGCGGCGGCGATCGGGAGTTTGTGGGTACCGTCGCCGAGGGCCATGAACGCACTGCGGAACGCGATGCCGTCGACGGTGCCGGCGACTTTGACCAGACCGCGAGTGCCGAACACCGCGGCCGAGTCGGGCAGCTGGACGCAGGTCCACGTGTCGCCGTCGCGCACGCGTCCCATCGTGGCGGTGAAGGTGATGTCGAGCGGTCCGATGGTGGACTTCTTCATGGGTGCTCCCGTTGTCGAGGCTTCGAATCAGCTGAAGAGGCCGAGGATCGCGCCGATCGCCACCAGCTTGATCAGCCAATCGCCGGCGTGGAGGGCCGCGCGTCGGATCCCCACGCCCTCATGGAAGACGGAGCCCGCCAGGAGCACCACTGGAAGTGTCCACAGCGACAAGCCGAGCACCACACCAGCACCGAGACCACTCCAATCGGCGACGGCGAGTAGCCCGGCGACGAGCGCAGCGACAGCAAGGTTGCGCAGCAGCTCGACGAGCAGCTGCGCGGCTACCGGCCGCCGAGGTGCCGGCTCTGATGCGGTCGGCGCCGGCATGGTGCCGTAGTAGACGGCGCTGATGACGAAGGCTGCTGCGGCAGCTATGACGATTCCAAGTGTGATCACCGTGAACCTCCTAGATAAAGTACTTATCGGTACTCATACCGTAGCGGAACTATAAAGTACCGTCAAGTATCAAATATGATCGGAGGATTCGTTGACTGGCTCAGCCAACACGGCGCGCCGCCCCGGACGACCATCGGGGCGTCAAGGGGCGGAGTTGCTCGCCGTGGCGCGTGAGGTCTTTGTCGAGCTCGGCTTCGGTGGCACCACCATGCAAGAGGTCGCTGCCCGCGCCCGGATCTCCAAGACGTCGCTGTACCGGGAGCACGCGTCAAAAGACGAGCTGTTCACCGCGGTGGTGAAGGACTGGGCCGCACTCGGCAGAGATGCGATGCGGCCGTATCTCGATCGGCTCGTTGCTGCGCACGACCTTCACCACGCCTTCGTTGACCTAGCCGCCACCCTCCAGGCTGCGGTCCTCGCCCCCGACGTGATCCGGATGCGTCGCCTGGTCGCCGCGGAGTCCGACCGGTTCCCCGAAACGGCTGCGATGTACCTTGCCGAGAGCTGGACCCGAAACATCAACGCGCTCGCCGACACCATCACCGACCTCATCGCCCGCAGGAACCTGCACGTCGCCGACCCGTGGCTCGCCGCTCACCAATTTACCTGGACCGCGATCGGTGCCCCCCTCAACGAGCACACCATCGGTGGTAGCTCGACACTCACCCCACCGAACGAATTGAGCCGATTCGCCACGGCCGCCGCCAACACCATCATCGCCGCCCCCGACGGCGCTGGCGGTGCGAGCTCACGAAGGACAGCGGCGATCCCAGGCGTGCAACGCCGATGAACCCGTATCCTGTCGATGTTCGCCACACGAGCGAACATCGGCCCAGCGTGCGATCGCCGAGCAACGAGCGAACGTTCGGTTCGCTGTCAGGCAGTCTCACCACTTCTGCTGTGGGGCGTGCGCCAACGAGTATGCCGGTTTGTGGACTACGAGTACGCGGCGAGGAAAGTATGGACCGCTTGGTCCGCCCAGTTATTGATCGCGTTTCGGGCGGGAGGTTCGGCGTGGCCGAGGATCATGGCTCGGTTGAGCGGATCAGACATCACGAGCCAGTTGTAGTCGGATGCCGCCCTACCGGGATCGGTTGCATTGAGCAGGCCGCGTTCGCTCAGCCGGGTGAACGCAATGGTGAGGCTTGCAATCGCCCGTCCGGGGCCCAGCTCGTAGAACTGGCGGCCGAGGTCGGGAAACATGACCGCCTCAGAAATGATCAAACGGCGCAGCTGCATCGGCTGCGGTTGAAGCACCGCAGCGAGCTGGTGGCGGGCGTGGGATCGAAGGTCCGATTCGAGGTTCGTCGATTCGCCGAGCCGGCTGAGGTCATCGACGAGCGGGTCGCCGGTGGTCGTCACGATCTCCATCACGATCTCCGATAGCAGCCGTTCTTTGCTCCCGAAGTGCATGTACACGGTCTGTTTCGACACTTTGGCGAGACGGGCGATCTCGTCCATGCTTGTACGGGAATACCCGCTGCTGAGGAAAGCGTCGGTAGCAGCCGCAACGATCGCCGAGCGCTTACGCACCGATCGGGTTCCGGTCTCGGCTTCGGGAACGGTGGCGACGGTCCCAACGTTCGAGGCAACTCTCATTCGAAGGATAGTACTAGACCGCACAGTACTTGACAGTTCTGCGTGATCCAGAGTACCGTACGGTCTAGTTTGATTTACCGGAGGTATTGAGATCATGACGGACAAATCACCCGGTCCCGTAACCGTTGGGCATCTCCGAGTGCCCGGTGCAGACCTGCACTACGAGGTGCGCGGCTTGGGCCCGGTCGCTGTGCTCATTGGCTGCCCAATGGATGCCACGTCATTCGAACCGCTCGCCAACCGGCTAGCGGTCGACCACACGGTCGTCACTTGCGATCCGCGGGGTATTCATCGCAGCACCGTTGATGATCGCACCGTTGATGTCAGCCCCGAGCAACTTGCCGACGACCTCTCCCGGCTCCTCACCCACCTCGACCTTGGGCCAGTTGCCGTGCTCGGTTCGAGCGGCGGCGCAGTCACCGCGCTCGCGTTGGTGCAGACCCATTCCGGCCAGGTCCACACGGTGATCGCCCACGAACCTCCGCTCGAAGAACTCCTCGATGACCGCGACCGGCTTCGTGCTCAGACCGAGGACATGGTCGCGACCTATCTCTCCGGCGACATCGCGGGCGCGTGGTCCAAGTTCTTCGCCGGCGCTGACATCGACGTGTCCAGCGAGCAGATCCCGTTCGATTCGCCCTTCGAACCCGACCCTCAGGCGGCCATCGACGAGCAGTTCTTCTTCGAACACACCCTGCGCCCGTCAACCTGGTGGCGACCCGTTGTGCCGGCACTCCGCGCGGCACCGACTCGAATCGTTGTCGGCGTTGGCGAGACGTCGAAAGGCCAGGTCTGTGATCGCACTTCCACTGCGCTCGCTGACCTTCTCGGAACTTCGCCAGCAGCATTCCCCGGCGGGCACGTCGGTTTCATCGAGCACCCCGACGAGTTCGCCCACCGACTCCGCGCCGTCCTCAACAACCACTGACAACCGAAACCTCGAAGAGTCGACTCCCTCACGGAAAGACCGAGCCACCATGCCCCCCGAACTGTCAACACCAGACGTCATCGACCACACGTTCACCGCGTCGATCACCAAGGAAGCCAACAGCGGTTGGCGCTGTGCGATCATGCCCGACTCCGGGTACATCTTCGGCACACGCAAGCCCGTCAAGATCTCCGGAACCGTTGACGGCCACACGTTCCAGGCAACGATGCTCCCGATCGGCGACGGCACGCACATGGTCCCGCTCAAAGCCACGCTGCGGAAACTCATCGGCAAAGACCTCGGCGCGATCGTCACCATCCACATCCAGCAACGACATAGGTGAACAGAACCGAGACTGCAAGTACGGTACGCAGACATGACCGACTTCGATGGCTCCCGTTTCGTTGCCGCTGGCGATGCCGTCGTGGTCGACGCGACCAACGTCGTTCAACACGGCGACATCGCGAAGCTCGACGCGCTCCTCAGCGAACATCCATGGCTCGCCACGGCCCGCTTCGGTGACCCCGACTGCCACCGGACACTCCTGCACGCGGCCACCGATTGGCCGGGCAACTTTCCGAATGGTGCGGCGGTCGTTGACCGTCTTGTTCGCGCCGGTGCCGACGTCAACGCCCACAGCCAGTTCGACAGCCACACCGAAACCGCCCTCCACTGGGCCGCGAGCAGCAACGATGTCGCCGTGCTCGACGCGCTACTTGACGCCGGTGCCGACATCGAGGCAACCGGTGCAGTTCTCGGTGGCGGTACCGCTCTGGCCGATGCCTGCGGATTCGGGAACTGGGCCGCCGCACAGCGACTCGTGGAACGCGGCGCCCGGACACGCCTGAAGGACGCCGCTGCGCTCGGCTTGATGGAACGGCTTGAGACCGCAATGGCGGCTGGCCCTGACCCGGCCGAGATCACGCAGGCGATGTGGAGCGCGTGTCGTGGTGGCCAGATCGAAGCAGCGGCCTATCTCGTGGAACGAGGCGCAGACATCAACTGGGTGGGATGGGACGACCAGACAC
>JANNNL010000198.1:0-6687 GCA_031398525.1 Actinomycetes bacterium
GGGACGCCAGGCGGCGATTGGTATGGCAGTCGCCTTGTTCGCCCACATACCGCGGTGGCCGATTTCCTGGCAGCGCGCTGGAGAAAGCCTCGGTGGCCTGGTCTTTGTTCTGTTGCCGGCCGCGATCGGCCTGGTCATGCGCTATCGCACCACCTCGCGGCTACGCGAACGGGATCAGGCGAAGATGCGTGAACGCGAACAGCTGGCCCGCGAATTGCACGACACCGTGGCCCACCACGTCTCGGCCATCATTATCCAAGCGCAAGCGGGCCGAACGGTGGCCGCCGCCAACCCCGACGCAGCAGTGCGGGCGTTGGAAGTCATCGAGCAAGAGGCATCACGGACCCTCGGCGAAATGCGCATCATGGTCAGCGCGCTGCGCCAAGGTGAGGATCCGTCGCTCAGTCCGCAGTGTGGAGTAGCCGATATCCGCCGCCTCGCTCGCCACGGAGGAGCCCCCCCGCTGGTCGACGTGCGGCTGTCCGAGGGCCTCGATGACCTGCGACCATCGGTCGGGGCCGCCGTGTACCGGCTCGCCCAGGAGTCGATCACCAACGCAGTGCGCCACGCGCGTCATGCCACGCGTATCGATGTCACGGTCGACGCTGACGATGAAGCCGTGCGGCTGACGGTCCACGACGACGGCGACGCCACGTGGGTCGACGCGACGTCGACGTTCGGCTACGGCCTGGTGGGCATGGCGGAACGGGCGTCGTTGCTCGGAGGCTCGTTCGTCGCGGGCCCGAATGCCACCGGCGGCTGGGCCGTGACGGCGGTTCTGCCGCGCAGCGGTCGACGAGCATGACGATTCGGGTGGTCATCGCCGATGATCAACATCTCGTGCGCACTGGGTTGCGGATGATCCTCGATGCGCAGCCCGACATCGACGTGATCGGTGAAGCGGCCGACGGACGTCAAGCGGTCGACCTGGCCCGCCGCCTGCGCCCCGACGTGTGTCTGTTCGACATCCGGATGCCCGAAATGGACGGCATCGAGGCCACCCGTCAGCTCGCCGGCCCGAACGTCACCGATCCGCTCGCGGTCGTGATCATCACCACGTTCGATCTCGATGAGTACGTCCACGGCGCACTCAAGGCGGGGGCTCGCGGCTTCCTGCTGAAGGATGCCGGCCCCGAACTGCTGGTGCAGGCCGTCCACGCTGCGGCCGACGGCGACGCGTTGATCGCCCCCAGCGTCACCGTCCGGCTCCTCGCCACCTTCGCCGCCGACTCTGCGGCTCGGGGCGCCCGGACGGCTCCGATCCAGCCGATCGACGCGCTCACCGACCGCGAGGAAGAGGTGCTCCTCACCGTCGCTCGCGGGCGCACCAACGCCGAGATCGACACCGAGCTGCACATCAGCCTCAGCACCGCCAAAACCCACATCGCCAGCCTGATGACCAAGCTCGGTGCCCGCAACCGAGTCGAAATCGCCATGTGGGCCTACGAAACCGGCCGCGTCCCGAACTGACCGCGATGGGTCCGCTGACACGGTTGGCCGTCGACTACCCGACCCCCCACGACACCGCAACTCCGCGCCGGTCCGCCCGGACGACGGCTGAGCCAGCCGTGTTACGGTCCGCCAGATGACAGGGCGACTTGCTGGACGCGTGGCGATCATTACCGGAGCCGCTCGCGGTCAGGGCGCGGCGGAGGCCGCGCTGTTCGTCGCCGAGGGGGCACAGGTTGTCCTGGGCGACGTGCTCACCGACCAACTGCACGAGACCGCGGCGGCAATCGGCCAGCACGCGCATGCTCTGCGACTCGATGTCACCTCGGCCGACGACTGGGCGGCGGCGGTCTCGTTCGCCACCCGCCTCGGCCCGCTGAAGGTCCTGGTCAACAACGCAGGCGTCCACCGCCTGTGCCCGATCGAGCACGAGACCCTCGACGACTTCCGGCGAATGATCGAGATCAACCTGTTCGGGGCGTTCCTCGGTATGCAGGCCGTCCGCGGTCCGATGGCCGAGGCAGGCGGTGGGTCGATCATCAACCTCTCGTCGTCGGCGGGGATGACCGGCTACGCCTATCACGCCGCGTACGGCTCGTCGAAGTGGGCGTTGCGTGGTCTGACCCGGACGGCGGCCGTCGAATGGGGGTCGCTCGGCATTCGGGTCAATTCGATCCACCCAGGCCCGATCGCCACCGACATGCTCCCTCCACCGGCGGGAGGCGACCCCGACCGACGATTCGCCGCGCAGCCGATCGGACGAGCCGGCACTGCGGACGAAGTCGCCCAACTCGCCCTGTTCCTCGCGTCGGACGATTCCAGCTACCAGACGGGTGCCGAGTTCGTGGTCGACGGCGGAGCGCTGGCCGGCCCCCCACCGACCTACCAATGGCAGCCCTCATGAACTTCTTCGGGCAGACGATCGAGGGTTCTTGTCACGTCTGGGTGACGTAGACGCACTGTGACGTACACGCACTGTGACGTAGACGCACTGTGACGTAGACGCACTGTGACGTAGACGCGAACCGCCCGGGACACCCCGCTCCGTCAGTCGGGAACGAGGGCGATCTTGCCGACGTGGGTCTTTGATTCGAAGATTTTTTGGGCGGAGACGATCTCGCGGAGGGGATAGACCGCAGCGACCAGTGGAGCGATCTCGCGGCGTTCGATCCGGCCAATCAACGCGCCGAAGACGGTCGGTTCGGCGATGGTGCCGCCGAGTAGCTGCAAGTCCTTGAGATACAGCGTCCGCAGGTCGAGTTCAACCACCGGGTCGGCGATGGCTCCCGACACGGCATAGCGACCGCCGGGCCGGAGGGCATCGAGCAGGTGCGGCCACCCCGAGCCACCGACAACGTCGATCACCACGTCGAACGCATCGCGTCCAATCGACTCGGCGGGATTTTCATCGCGTCCGATCACTCGGGTGGCGCCGAGGGCCCGGACAGCGGCGGCCTTTGATGGCGCCGCGATCGCGACAACCTCGGCGCCGCGGGCAATGGCCAGTTGCACCGCCGCCGACCCCACCCCGCCCGACGCACCGGTCACCAACACGATGCTTCCCACGGCGACCGCGGCGAGCGTGAGCAGGTTCTCGGCCGTGCCATAGGCACAGGGAAACGTGGCAAGTTCGATGTCGGTCATGTCGCTATTGACCGACCAAGCGTGCACCGACGGCACCGTCGTGTACTGAGCGAACGCACCGTCGAGTTCGGAGCCGAAGTAGAGCGCCTGGTGCGGAGCCCACCCGAGCGGCTGGCGGATGGCCGGCTCCACGAGCACTCGTTCGCCGACGCGAGTCGGGTCGACGTTCGCGCCAGCGTCGACAACGCGACCGCAGGCATCGATCCCCTGGATGCGGGGAAATCGAAGCGCCTCGCCGGTCCAGGCGGTGTCATCGGCCCCCTCGGAGTACCAACCGACCCGAGTGTTGATGTCGGTTGCGTTGACCGCCGCTGCGCCGACGGCGATCAGCACATCGTCGGGTCCCGGCCGAGGAACAGGTACTTCGTCGCGGTATTCGAGACGCTCATACCCACCATGGCCCGTGGTGAGTACAGCCGTCATCGTGTCGGGCAGTCGATCGTTCATCCGTCCACCTCGTTCGCTCGTGGCTCGCAGACCTCAAGCCCGAAGCCGCGTCAAACGACCATAGACCGAGCGGCGGATCAGCACGGCGTGCCGCTACGGCGCGGGCCGTGTGACCCCTCCCCGGTACTGTGCGAACCGTGAGCGAATCGGACAGTCTCTCCTCGCCGAGCGGCCTCAAGCTCGCCCTTGGGCTCGACCTGTACCGCGGGGCCCGACTGGAGGTTCCGGTCGAGACCGTTCGCCTGGTCGAGCAGCTCGGGTACCACTCGGTGTGGACCGCCGAGGCCTACGGCTCCGACGCCCTCTCACCCCTCGCATACCTGGCCGCCTTGACCACCCGAATCGGGCTCGGCACCGCGGTGGTGCAGATCGCCGCCCGCACCCCGGCCGCGACCGCAATGCACGCCATGACGATCGACGCCCTCGCCCGTCAGACCGGAGGCGACCCCGACGGCCCGAGCCGGGTGATGATCGGCATCGGCGTCTCGGGCCCACAAATCGTCGAAGGCTGGTACGGGTCGCCGTGGAGTGTGCCGCACCAACGACTGCGCGAGTACGTGGCGATCATGCGGGCGATCTTCGCTCGCGAGCCGCTGACCAACGACGGGCCCGAGTACCCGCTTCCGTACGTCGGCCTCGGCTCGACGGGACAGGGGAAGCCGTTGCGGTCGATCCTGCATCCGGGCCCGGGAATCGGCATCTGGATCGCCGCCGGTGGTCCGATCAACACCGCGCTGACCGCCGAGGTCGCCGACGGCTTCCTCCCGATGGGCTGGGGCGCGACTGGCCTCGCCGATGCATCACCGGCGCTGGAACGCGGCTTTGCCGCCCGCACCGCGCCAACGCCGCGTCAGTCGTTCGAGATCTTCAGCGGATGTCAGGTGAAGGTAACCGACGATGTGGGCGCGACGCTCGACGCGATGCGGCCGTTGACGGCGATGTATGTCGGTGGCATGGGCTCGGCCACCCACAACTACCACCACTCGGCGATGGCTCGCCGCGGATACGCCGAGGCGGCCGATCGCATTCAAGAACTCTGGCTGGCCGGCCACAAGGCCGAGGCGGTGGCCGCGGTTCCCGACGACTACCTCGATGACGGCGGGCTGTTTGGCTCGGTCGCCCGCATCCGTGAGAGGTGGGAGCCGTGGACTCGGCGAGGTCTCACCGGCCTGACCATCCGTTCCGAACAGACCGAGGCGCTGGCGTTGATGGCCGACATGGCCGGAACCCGGGAATCTGCCCGCAGCGACGACCAAGAAGGCTGACCATTGGACCCGATCATCATCGACTCCCCCGCCCCCAACGTCTCGCGGATCACCCTCAACCGGCCCGAAAAACGCAACGCGATCTCGACACCATTGCGGGTCGCCGTCCTCGACGCGTTGTACGCCAACGACCACGACCCCGATGTCCACATCACAATCGTGCGGGGGGCAGGGGTCTGTTTCTCGGCCGGCTACGACCTGTCGGGCGGGCTGCTCGACAACCCGCCGCACCACACCGCCCCCGGGGATGGTGTCTGGTCGCGGCATGTGACCGAGTCGTGGTTCTCGATCTGGGACCTTGCCAAGCCGGTCATCGCCCAGGTCCACGGGTTGTGCATCGGTGGAGCCACCGAGCTGGCCCAGGCCTGTGACCTGGTCTATGTTGCCAACGACGCCCGCATCTCGTACCCCGTCGTGCGAGTGCTCAGCCCGCCCGACTGGCCGTATCACACGGCCCTGCTCGGCATGCGCCGAGCGATGGAGCTCATGCTCTCGGGCGACGAGATCTCGGGTGAGGAGTCGGTCACCATCGGGTGGGCCAACCGGGCATTCCCTGCGGACGACCTCGATGAGCAGGTGTTACGCATCGCCCAACGGATCGGTGGGGTCGCCACCGATCTGCTGCAGATCAACAAACGACTCGTCCACCGCCAGGCGGACATCCTTGGTACCCGCGCCGCCATCCGCGCCGGGTCCGAGATGCAGGCCCTTGCCGGTCGGCAGGAGTCGGTCCAAGAACTCCGCAGGAATGCCCTGGAAGCGATGAAGAAGGCGAACAAGTCATGACCGACCCGGCGGTCTACTGGGACCCATTCGACATCGAGATCGACACGCAGCCGTATCCCACGTGGAAGCGGATGCGCGACGAGGCTCCCGTGTACTACAACGAGCGCTTCGACTTCTACGCGCTCAGCCGCCATGCCGACGTCGAGACTGCCCACCGGCTCCCCGGGGTCTACAGCTCGAACCATGGCATCGTGCTGGAGATCATGTCCCCCAACAAGTTCGACGGCGGACAGATGATCATGATGGACCCGCCGGAGCACGAGGCGCTGCGCACGCTGGTCTCGCGGGCCTTCACCCCGCGACGGGTGGCCGAGCTCGACAGCTACATCCGCGTGACCTGCAACACCCTGCTCGACGGAGTCGACGGACAGGAGCGATTCGACTTCCTGCAGGACTATGGCGCGCTCCTGCCGTCAATGGTCATCTCGCACCTGATCGGCGTCCCCGAGGCCGACCGGGAACACACGCGACTGCTGATCGACGAGGTCTTCCACATCGAGCCGGGCGTCGGGATGATCAACGACAGATCGTTCATGGCGCAGGTGCGACTCCACGAGTACTTCGCCACCCAACTCGTCGACCGCCAGACGAACCCGCGCGACGACATGTTCACAGCGTTGACCGTCGCCGAGATGGACACGCCCGACGGCAAGCGCCGCCTGACCGTGACCGAGATGAGCAACTTCGCCAACCTGCTCGTCTCGGCCGGCACCGAAACCGTCGCCAAGCTGCTCGGATGGACCGCCCTCACGCTCGATGAGCATCCCGATCAGCGCGCGGAGTTGGCGGCCGACGCGTCGTTGCTGTCGAACGCGGTCGAGGAGTTACTCCGTTTCGAGGCACCCTCACCGGTGCAAGGCCGCTGGACGCACCAGGCCGTGGAACTGCACGGCACCACCATTCCCGAGAACTCCAAGGTGTTACTGCTCACCGGCGCGGCCGGGCGCGACGAGCGCCGCTACGCCGATCCCGACCGGTTCGACATCCATCGTGATCTGAAGGGCCACGTCTCGTTCGGGTTCGGTATCCACTTCTGCCTCGGTGCCGCGCTGGCCCGGATGGAGGGCCGGGTGGCGATCGAGGAAGTGCTTAAACG
>JANNNL010000220.1:0-13319 GCA_031398525.1 Actinomycetes bacterium
GGCGATATGTGGGTGATCGGCACCCGATAACGCTCAACAGCGACCCCGCACACTCCAGCCACGATGCAGTGGGCTGCCGACGGAGTTTGTCGCATTGTGATGGGCTACTTCGTCTGATTGTCGTAGCGTCGGCAGACCTGCCGACGCTACGACCCGCCGAAGATCATCTGCGAGAGGCCGTACGAGTGACCGGCGACATAGCCGCCATCGACGGGTAGGGCGACCCCGGTGACGAACGACGAGTCGTCGGAGGCGAGGAAGTACGCAGCCCCGGCGATCTCGTCCGGGCGACCGAACCGACCGAGTTTGTGCTGCTCCCGGATGGCGTCGGCCATCGGGAGTTTGGCGACGACCGCTTGGAACATCGGGGTGTCGATGAACCCGGGGCAGATCGAGTTCGCCCGGATGCCGGCGCGGCCGTAGTCGCAGGCGAGGTTCTTGGTCAGCAGCACGACCGCGCCTTTCGAGGCGTTGTAGGTGCTGCCTCCCTCGCAGCCCTCCAGGCCCTCGACGCTGGCGACGGTGATGATCGATCCACTGCGTCGAGCGATCATCGTTGGGAGCACGGCCTTGGCGGTGAGGAACGTGCCGGTGACGTTGACGTCTTGCACCATCTGCCAATCGGCGAGCGACATCATGTGGACCAGCCCACCACCTGCGACACCAGCGGCGGTGACCACGGCGTCGATGCGGCCGTACTTGGCGGCAATGTCGGTGGCGACGGCCAACTGGGCCGCCTCGTCGCGCACATCGAGTCGATGGAAATCCGCAGCCGGGGCGTTGGCGACGGTCGCCGCCCAGTCGTCGGTCGTGTTCAGATCGGCCCCGACGACGATCGCGCCCTCATCGGCGAACCGGCGGGCACAGGCCAGACCGATCCCCGAGGCGGCCCCGGTGACATAGGTGACCTTGCCGGCGAGACGGGTCATACAGAACTCCGATCAGGAGGTTGGAATGGGGGTACGAGCGCTGGGGACTTCGATGAGTTCGAGGCATTCGCCATCGGGGCCGGGCCAGAACAGCACCAGTAGCAACGGCAGGTGATCGCCGACGGAGAGTTCGCCGGTCGGGGTGAACGGCACCGACCCCGCGGCACGCACGATCGCCTCGTCAGCCGCGCAATCGGGGGTAGACCAGGCCATTCGGAACAGCCCGACATCGTTGGCCGCTCGCGGCCGAACGGCCGGCATCGGCGGCGACACGATGTGGTGCAACTCGACATGGAAGTCGGAACCCTGGTCCTTGAGTCGGGCGATCCGGACCTGAGCGTTGGGGAGGCCATAGGCGAGCGCGGCGGGTTGGGGCCGCTCATCGACGAACACGAACTGCAACCCCATCACATTGCAGTAGTAGTTCATCGAGGCGAGCGACCGGCAGTTGATCACGACGTGTTCGACGCGCCGGTCGGGACCGTCCTCGATCTCCACCGGCACGCCGTCGGGGTCGGCGATGATCGCCCGCCCATCGCCACGGGCAAGGATCGGCACGCCGGAGGCGAGGATCTCATCGAGATTGGGAACGCTGAAGCACAGCCGGTGGAAGCCGGGCTCGTGAAACCTGCGGGGAGGCTCACCTCCGGGCGGCGGGACCTTCCATTCCAACAGGTCGAGGGACAACCCGCCATAGCCCAGGTCACCCTGCAGAATCCAACCGTCCCACAGCACCTCATCGAGCCCGAAGGCCCCGCCGGGCTGCGGGCGGTCGGGGAGCGGGTGGGTCGACGCGCTGAACCCAAGCAGGTCGCGGTAGAACCCCAGCGACCGCTCGATGTTGCGGCAGTTCGAGTTGACGTGGAAGATGCGGGCGGCGCGGACGGCCATGACAAATATCAGTCGATCGCCGGGGTGCGGGGGAGGCGCAGGGCCTGCATGTCCTCGTGACGACCGGCGATTTGTTCGTGGTAGCTGGGCTTGGTCGGGATGTAGAAGTCGTTGCGGCGAATGGCGGCGATGACCAGTCGAGCGACCTCGGCCGGTGGCATGCCCGCCCCGGTGGAATCCCGCAGCATCTGGGTGACGAATGCTTCATCGGGGGTCATCTCGGCGCGCATCCGGTCGACATAGCGCTCGGTGCGGTTGCGTTCCGAGGTGCCGATGTTGGTCGCGATCAGGCTCGGTACCAACACCGATACTCCGACTTTGGCGTTGATCGAGGCCAGATCGTGAGCCAGGCACTCGCTCAAGCCGACCGCAGCGAACTTCGACGCGTAGTACGGCCCCGAATATGCGTTGGTCACCAATCCGCCCATCGAGGCGGTGTTGACGATGTGGCACGGCGTGTCCTGGGCGAGCATCCGCGGCACGAACGACCGCACCGCATGGACGATGCCGTACACGTTGACGGCCATCACCCACTCCCAATCGGCGACGGTCCGCTCCCACATGTACCCGCCGCTGAACACCCCGGCGTTGTTGCACAGCAGCCCGACGACGCCGTGCTCGAAGGCGACGTCGCTCAGGCGCGAAACGGCGGCGGCGTCGGCCACATCGGTGGGTGCCGAAACGGCCGTCCCACCGGCGGCGACGATCATCGAGACGGTTTCGGCGAGCGACGGCTCCTCGATGTCGGCGGCGACCACCGTCATCCCGAGGGATGCGGTCTCGATGGCGAGGGCCCGGCCGATGCCGCTGCCGGCCCCAGTGATCACGGCGATCTTGCCGGCGAAGTCTTCCACGTTCAGCACTTCACTTCGGCAGATCGCGGAAGGGCAGGTCTTTGTCGGCCCGCACCTCGCCGGGCAGGCCGAGCACCCGTTCGCCGACGATGTTGCGTTGCACCTCGTCGGTGCCACCGCCGATCTTGCTGGCGAACTGGCTGAGGAACCCGAACGCGGCGGCCCGCCCGTCGGGGTCGTGCTCATGCATCAGGGTGCCGGACGCCCCGCCGATGGCCAGGGCGAGGCTGGTCACCTTGGTCAACGCCGCGGTGTGGGCCAACTTGAGGATCGAGCTCTCCGGCCCCGGGGAAGTGCCCCGGCTGATCGCCGACTGCACCCGCCAACCGAGGAATTTGATCAGTTGATGTCGGATGTAGACGTCGGCGAGCTCCTGGCGTAGCAGGGGATCGGTGGCGTCACCGTGGCGTTCGACCAGCCGTAATAGTCCGTCCATCGGGTCGGCGGAGCCGCCACCGATCAACGTCCGTTCGCTGGTCAGCGTGGTCATCGTCACGCCCCAACCGCGGTTGACCTCGCCGACGACCTGGTTGACGGGAATGCGTACGTCGGTGAGGAACACCTCGTTGAAGTGGGCGGTGCCGGTGATCTGGCGCAGCGGGCGGATGTCGATACCCGGGGTGCGCATGTCGACCAGGAAGTAGGTGATGCCCTGGTGTTTGGGCATGTTGGTATCGGTGCGGGCGAGCAGGATGCCCCAGTCGCTGTGGTGGGCGCTCGACGTCCACACCTTCTGGCCGGTCACGACGAACTCCTCGCCGTCGCGGATCGCCCGGGTCGAGAGCGCAGCGAGGTCGGAGCCGGCGCCGGGCTCCGAGAACAGCTGGCACCACAGCTCGTCGCCGCGCAGCATCGGGCGGAGGAACCGCTCCTGCTGCTCGGGGGTGCCATGGCGGACGAGGGTCGGCCCGGCCATGCCGATGCCCTGGGCGAAGACGCTGCCGGGCACGTCGTAGTGGGAAAGCTCCTGGTTGAAGATCATCTGCTCGACGGTCGTGCCGCCCCGCCCGCCGTACTCGCGTGGCCAGGTGATGCCTGCCCAGCCGTTGTCGAACAAGGTGGCCTGCCAGGCTTGAGCCTCGCGCACATGCTCGGCCTCAGCCTCGGAACGCGCCTCGTGGGACATCGCGTGAGCGGCGGCCGAACCGTCCTTCACCTTGGCGTGCTGCGACAGGAAGGCACGAACCGAGGCGCGGAACTCCGCCTCGACGGGGGTGTCGTCGAAATCCATTCGGTCAGCGCCCCGCGCCGCGCACTAGCGCGTCGTTGGGGTGCTCCGGGAGTTCGTCGAGCGGCACTTGCAGTTCGCCAACGGTCGGGCCGAACTTGTCGCCGAGCGACTTCAGCGCCGGCAGGTCGAAGTCGTACAGCCCGGCGACGTTGTTGGCCAGCAGGTCACGCATCACAGCTTCGGTGCGGTCGTGAAAGATCTGGCGCAGGTGTTGTTTGGTGAACGGGAAGGTGCCCTCGTCGTGGGGATAGTCGCTGCCCCACATGAACCGGTCGTGACCGAACGAGTCGAGCACCTTGGCGTCGTCGGGGCCCGGCTGGCTGATCCCGACCCAGCACTGACGGCGGAAGTACTCACTTGGCAATAGCGGCATGACGATGTCGCGGTGGTAGCGGATCTCGCCCGTCGCCCCGGTGTCGCGGATCTTGGCCGACACCCCGTCGAGTTGACCGAGCAGCCCCGGAATCCACGAGGCGCCGGTCTCGGTCATCACGAACTTCAGCCGGGGGAACCGCTCGAACACCCCCGACAACAGCATGTGGACCAGCGGCCGCTGGGCATAGAATGAGACCTCGGTGATGTAGAGCAACGGCGAGACCGGATAGTCGCCGAAGTTGGGCACGCCGGTGCCGCCGTGGACGTTGACGGGCATGTCGAGATCTTGCAACACCGCCCACAGGCGGTCGTACGACGGATTGTAGATCGGCTTCATCCAGTAGGCGTCGGGCGAGATGTTCGGCAGCAAAACGCCACCTCGCAACCCGCTTTCCTTGATCCAATGAGCGTCCGCGATGGCATCGTCGATGTCGTTGAGGAAGATCTGGCCGATGCCGGCGCGCTGGGCCGGAGCCTCGTTGACGAAGTCGACCAGCCAGCGGTTGTGCGCTCGGACCCCCGCCAGGCGATGCTCGTAGTCCTCGGGCTTCGGTGGGCCGGCGAACAACACGAAGCTCGGAAAGAATGGCGGCACCGTGTTGGGGAAGATCACCTCGCCCACGACCCCGTCGCCGTTCTGTTCGGTCCAGCGCTTCTCGCTGTCCCAGTTGCGCGTGCGCCGGTCGTCTTTCAGGTCCTTGAACGGGTTCTTGTACTTGCCTCGCCAGGCATCGAAGTCGTCGTGGTACTTCGATTCCAGGGTCTCGCGGTATTGCGCGTGGCTTCCCCCGGCGTGGCTGTCGGCGGTGATGATGGTGTAATGATCGGTTGCGGCCATGGGTGATACCTTCCAGGTTGCCTTGGGCGTCAGCCTACGAAGCCGCAGCGTCGCGGCTGAGACCGGAGGGTCGGCTGATGCTGGCCTCTGATCGGCGGGGCCGTTGCGTCCGCTTCGCCGCCCGCGATGTGCTTATAGTGCGGTCAGTCAGCAAATTCTCGGCGACGCTTGTCTGGGGCAGGGGTCACCGGTTCGACATATGGGGGAAGAGATGACACGCAAGAAGTTGTTCGGCGCGTTGTGCGTCCTGACATTGACCGTCGCCGCGTGCGGACGCGACTCGACATCATCACCCGACGAGGCTCCGGCGACGACCGCTGCCCCCGCCGCAACTCCGGCCCCCGAGCCGGCAACGACACCTGCGGGTGAGCCGAGCGATACGACTCCTGCTCCGGAGGCCGCTACCACCGAGGCCGCCCCGGTGACCGAGGCAGACCCGTGCGCCGGAGCGGCGCTGGAAGAGACCGAGATCGGCGTCTCGGCCGACACGATCACCGTGCTGGTGATGGCCGATACCGGCTCCGAGCTGGCTCCCGGCTTGTTCCAGGGATCGATCGACGGGACGAAGGCCTGGGCCGACAACGTCAATGCCAACGGCGGGCTCGCCTGTCGCCAGGTCGAGGTTCTCACCTGGGACTCCAAGATCGACCCGAACGAGGGCACCAACGGCTATCTGGAGGCCTGCGCGAAGGCCGTTGCGATGGTCGGATCGACGACCCTGTTCATCCCGCCCGAGGCGATCGCCTCGCTGGAGACCTGCCCCGACAAGACCGGGGCACCGAGCGGCTTTGCCGACATCCCCGAGCGAGCCGTCGATTCGCTGCATCAGTGCTCGAAGAACGTGTTTACGTTAGCCGGGATCAACGGCTCGTGCCCCTACGGCGGCACGGGCGAGCGCACCTACCAGTCCTTCGTCGGACCGTTCGCCAAGTACACCGAGATCGCCGGCGAACCGTTGCACGGCATCTACCTCACGCCGTCCGACCTACCATCGACGATCGCCTCGTCGATGCCGACGATTCGTGGGCTGAACCAGGCTGGCCTCGTGGCCAGTGATGCCGAGTTCGGCGTCAGCGGCCGGGCCGAGCAGGCGACATACGCCGAGTACGTGGCCGCAATGAAGTCGAGCGGTTCGAACATTGCGCTCAATGGTTCAAACGATCAGGCGATGATCAAGTTGCGCACCGAGGCCAAGGCCCAAGGCCTCGACGAATCCAAGGTGCTGTGGGCCTGCTCGCTGGCGTGTTACACCGACGCGTTCCGTAAGGACGCCAATGTCGCCGGCAGTTATCTCGGGCTGCCGTTCCTGCCGTTCGAGGAGCGCGACCAGAACGCAGATCTCGACGGGTTCCTCACCGCCGTCGGTTCGGACTTCCCACAGTCGTGGTCGGTGCTGGCCTGGAACTCCGGGCGGGTGTTCGAGCAAGCGGTGAACGCCGTCGTCGCTGCGGACGGGCCAAACGGAATCACCCGGGCTCGGGTACTGGAAGAGGTGGCCAAGGTCACCGCATTCGACAATGGTGGTTGGCTTGGTACGGTCGATTTGTCGAAGAAGGCGATCAGTCCTTGCTTCGTGCTGCTGCAGCTGAAGGATGGTGCCTACAACCGCATCTACCCCGAAGCAAAAGGCGAGCTTGACTGCTCGGGTGAGAACACCACGACGTGGACCGGCGACTCGCTCGCCGAATTCAAGGGCTGACCCTGGTTGCCCAGGAGGCTTGGCCCGTGAAACTCGTACAGCGACTGCGATCGACGCTCGGGCTGTCGATCGGGTTGTTTGTCGTGCTTGCCGCGTACGTTGTCTACAACGGGCGGCAAGCACCCAAGCTTCCGGGATTCACCATCGAAAACATCGCCACCGCGCTGTTCACCGGCTTGGCGATCGGGGCGTTGTATGCGTTGTACGCCACGGGCATCGTCGTCGTCTACACCACAACGGGCATCTTCAACTTCTCGCAGGCCGCGGTCGCCGCGTTTTGTGCGTACCTCTACTGGCAGTTGCGCGTCGATTGGCATTGGGCGGCGCCCCCGGCGTTGGCCCTTGTCATTCTGGTGGTCGCTCCGCTCATCGGCCTGGTGCTCGACCGGTTGATCATGCGCAAGTTGGAGGACGCCCCGGTCGTCATTCAACTGCTGGTGACGGTGGGCGTGATGTACTTCATCTTGATCGCCACGGGTCAGATCTGGGAGAGCGACACGTCCCGCAAGCTGCCGGCGTTCTACGGCACCAAGAGCATCGACCTCGGCCCGATCAATCTCACCTACCACCGGGCGATCGTGCTGATCGTGGCGATTATCGTTGCGGTCGCCCTACGGCTGCTGTTCCGCTCGCGTCTCGGAGTGGCCATGCGGGCGGTGGTCGACAACCGCTCGCTTGCCGCGCTCACGGGGGCCAAGCCCAACATCGTGTCATCGGCGGCGTGGGCGATCGGGTCGGTCTTGGCGGCTATCGCCGGGATCATGATCGCCCCGGAGTTGGAACTCGATCCGTCGAATCTCAACGCGGTACTGGTCTTTGCATTCGCGGCGGCGGTCTTCGGTCAACTCCGCAGCCTGCCGATGGCTCTGGTCGGAGCGTTGCTACTCGGCGTCGGTCGCCAATTCCAGATCTCGTTCCTCAAGTTCGGCGGGGACTGGACGTTCGCCCGCGACGGCCTCGCCCCGATCGTACTGCTGCTTGCCGTCCTCGCCCTGCCGCAATCGCGGCTGCAGGTTGGGCGGGTCGCCCGGAACCTCAAACCGATCGAGCGGACTTCGAAGGTGTGGGAGACGGCGCTTGGCGGCGTGGTCTTGATCGTGCTATTTCTCGCGCTGTCGGGCGGATGGTTGAACTTCGGAATCTGGGATCCGGCGAGCTGGAACCAGATCGCGCTCAACCGGGCCAATCCCGCCCTGGCCACGGCATTCATCGGTATGTCGCTCGTCCCTCTCACCGGCTGGGCTGGGCAGTTGAACTTTGCCCCGATGGCGTTCGCCGGCTGGGGTGCGTATCTTCACCTACGGTTTGCGCTCGCCGGTGATGGCCCGACCGTATCGATCTGGTGGCTAGTGCTGGTCGGTGTGCTGAGCGCGCCACTTGGAGCGCTGGTTGCGCTGGTAGCCGGCCGGTTACGAGGGCTGTACCTCGCACTCGCGTCGATTGCTTTCACCGAACTGATGGCGAAGCTGTTCTTCCCCCACCCGGCGGCCGGCTTCCGCGACATCAACAAGTTCAAGCCGTTCGACGTGTTCGGTGTCGACCTCACGACCCGGCGCCAATTCCTGATGCTGCTCGTGGTGCTGCTGGCGATCTTCATGGTGCTGCTGACGATGCTGCGCCAAAGTCGCTACGGGCGACGGTGGATGGCCCTCAACAACAGCGAGGCCGCCTCGGCGACAGTCGGGGTGAGCGTGGCGTCAACGAAGGTCGTGGTGTACGCCGTCTCGGCGGCGATGGCCGGGATCGGTGGTGCATTGTTCGGCACCGCATCGGGCACGGTCGCGGCGACGAGCACCTTCATTCTCGACAAGAGCATCCCGATCGTCTTGCTGATGGCGATCGGTGGCATGGCGTACCCGATTGCGGCGTTGTTCACGATGTTCCAGTTGATGTTCCTCGCCCTCGGGGAACGACTGGAGCAGGCTGGTGCCCCGGGCTGGCTTCTCGGAATTCTGACCTTCCTGCGGCTGTTCGGCCCGGGCCTCGGGGCGATCGGGATGGTGGCCAATCAGCGGGGAGCGGCCTTCGAGACCGGGCGACAGAACGCTCGCTACCTGCCGTGGCGCAAGGATGCGAAGGAGGACTACGCCGCAGCTCGCGCCAAGCGCCGCGAGCCCGAAATTGGTGAGTTGGGACTCTCGCAGGCCTTCTCGGTGGCCGACGTGGTGGCGATCGAACGTCGACTCGGTGTGGCCGACGATCTGGCTGCGCATGGCGTCGCCCGAGCGCAAGGAGTCGGCGTTGTCGTTGCTGGAGGTTGATCGGGTGAGCGTCCGCTTCGGCGGGCTGTTGGCCGTGCATGCGGCGAG
The DNA here is from genome assembly GCA_031398525.1 of Actinomycetes bacterium. Lineage (GTDB taxonomy): Bacteria > Actinomycetota > Acidimicrobiia > Acidimicrobiales > Ilumatobacteraceae > JANMJD01. The sequence goes on from JANNNL010000220.1 coordinate 9,127, forward strand.
CTTGGCCGTGGAAGCCGGGACGATCACCGGCCTGATCGGTCCCAACGGCGCGGGTAAGACCACCCTGTTCAACGTGGTCACCGGGCTGCAGCCGCCGTCCAACGGCGACGTGATGTTCGATGGCCGCAGCGTGACGCGTCTGGGAGTCCACAAGCGGGCCCGCCTGGGCATTGCTCGCACGTTCCAGAAGCTGGAAGCGTTCAACTCGCTGTCGGCGCGCGACAACGTGCTGGTGGCGGCCGAGATGGCGACCAAGGCTCGACGACAAGGTCGTTCCGTTGCCGCCGTCGCCAATGAGGCCCTCGAACAGGTCGGGCTTGCGGATATGGCACATATCACTGTCGGCACGATGCCAACGGCTACCGCCCGCCTCGTGGAGTTGGCCCGAGCGCTGGCGACGGGCCCAAAGATCCTGCTCCTCGACGAGGCCTCGTCGGGGCTCAACGACGAGGAAACCGGGGCGATCGGCGAGTTGCTGGCCCGCCTGGTGCGCGAGTCGGGGGTGTCGGTGCTACTCGTGGAGCACGATATGAACTTCGTGATGGGACTCTGTTCACAGTTGTATGTGCTCGATCTGGGGCAGGTCATTGCCTCGGGAACCCCGGCCGAGATGCAGCGGAACCCGCTGGTGCAGGCTGCCTACTTGGGCACCGCCAAGGAGCCGGCGGCATGACCCCGATTCTTGAGTTGGCAGGTGTCCACGCCGGCTACGGCATCATCGACGTGCTCCACGGCGTGAATCTGCAGGTGATGCCGGGCGAGGTGTTCGCCATACTCGGTCCGAACGGGGCGGGGAAGTCGACGACGCTGCGCGTGTGTAGTGGCCAGATCACCCCATCGAGCGGTTCGCTGAAAGTCAACGGTCGCGAGGTCAACGGCGTGCGCTCCGATGCCCTGGCCCGTGCCGGGATCTGTCTGATTCCCGAGGGTCGTGGAGTGTTCCCCAACCTGACCGTCAACGACAACCTGCGGATGTGGACGTTCAGCGGCACGCCGTACAAGGCGGTTTCGGAGAAGGCGTTCCACTACTTCCCTCGGCTGCACGAACGCCGGAACCAACTCGCCGGAACGCTCTCGGGCGGTGAGCAACAGATGCTCGCGCTGTCGCGAGCGTTGACCACCAACCCGGTACTGCTGATGCTCGACGACCTCTCGATGGGTCTTGCCCCGTTGATCGTCGAGAACCTGTACGAGACCGTTGGCGAGTTGGCTCGCGACGGCCTGTCGATCCTGGTCGTCGAGCAGTTCGCCCAGGCCGTACTCGGGGTCGCCACCCGGGCGGCAATCATGCTGCACGGGCGTATCGATCGGGTCGGGTCACCCGCTGATCTCGCCGCGGAAGCCGCATCGGCCTATCTGGGCGGCGATGCCGTCACCTCTCACCCAACTTCTCACACTGCTTCTCATATCGCTTCTCATGGAGGATGAAACCCATGTCAGACACGCCTGACCAGTCGGCGCGGATGCGCGAATTCCAGAGCGAGGTGGAAGCGCTCAAGGTCGGTGGCGGCCGAGCGAACCCCGAGCGGCTCTGGCTGAAAGTCGCCACCATCGGGCTCGTCGCATCGATCGTGATCGAGATCATCGCTTACTTCGGCTCGCACGGCACGACCGACGCGCTGGCCCAGCGCGACTACATCATCGTCGCCCTGCTCGGTGTCGCCATCGCCATCGTGTCGACCGGCTTGTTCGTGACGTTCAGCCTCACCCGCTACTTCCGCTATTGGCTGATCCGCTTGATCTACCAGGACCGCGAGTCATCGGATCGCATGATCGATGCCCTCGGCAAGCGCTGAGTCTCGATGAGCTCCGACGTTGAAGAGCCCGGCGAGGAACTCGCCAACGCACCCAAGTTCCACAAGGACCGCAGCGCTTATGGTCCGGCGCTGCAGTCGTGGTTGACACGAGCGATCGACGGCGCATCCGATGTTTCGATCACGGATTTGAACGTGCCTGTCGCCACCGGGTTCTCGAACGAAACCGTGTTGTTCACCGCATCGTGGACGGCTGATGGACAGCGACAGTCCGAGCGATTGGTTGGTCGCATCGAGCCGGCCGACGGCGCGCTGTTTCCCACGCTGACACCGGCCACGGGGGTTTCGGTCGGGTTGCAGCATCGGGCGATGGAGGTGGTCGCCGCGGCGGGCGTCGCTCCGGTCCCGTCGACGATCGGCTACGAAGCCGACCCGGCAGTGTTGGGATTGCCGTTCTTCGTGATGCGGTTCGTCGATGGAAAAGTACCCGGTGACCAGCCCAGATACTCCCAGGCCGGGTTCCTGGTCGACGAGGCGACGCCCGATGATCGCCACCGGATGGTGACGTCGGGGTTAACGGCGATGGCCGGGGTCCACTCGATCGACTGGCGCGCCGCCGACCTTGACTGGCTCGACCCGACGGGCGGCACCCCGACGACTGCGGCCCACCTGCAGATATACCGCGACTTCGTTGTCGACCAGTTGGCCGGGCGCGATGACCCGGTGCTGCTCTCGTCGCTCGACTGGCTCGATGCCAACGACCCGCACGACGATCGCATCGGCCTGTCGTGGGGCGATGCACGCCTCGGCAACATCATCTGGGCCGACTACGAGCCCGCCGCGGTGGTCGACTGGGAAGCGGCGGCGATCTGCCCGACCGAGGCCGATGTCGGCTGGTGGCTGATGTTCGACCGGATGTCGTTCGACGATATGGCGACCCCGCGGCTCGAGGGCTTCCCGACCCGCGAGGAGATGATCGCCCACTACGAGGCGGTATCCGGCCGTGAAGTACGCAACCCGCACTACTGGGAAGTCTTCTCGACGATGCGGTTCGCGGCGATCTTCATTCGCCTCGCCGACCGCATGGTCGCCGCGGGTCTGATCCCCGCGGCAATGAACTACTCGGTCGCCAACCAGGTCACCGATGCCCTCGCCCGCCTGCTCAACATCGAGAACCCGCACCCCTCACCCATCTGAGTCCGTCCCCGTCACGAACCTCGGCCGCGGTCTCGGCCGGGGACCTGAGTCCGGTACCGAAGTGGCCTGAACTGGTCGAGCCCTGAGCCGGGGCCCAGTCCGCCACCAGACGCCAATTTGGCGTGCCGTAGCGCTCCACGCGCCACGGCACGCCCTAGATGTCGGTGCCGGGACCCCAGACATTGCGTGCGCGGCGATCAGCTGGCACGCGCGGTCAGGTGGCGAGAGCGAACGTGATCTCGCGGGCGGTTCGGAACGCGGCCTCGAGGCCTGCGGTGCCGGTGACGTCACCGACTCGGCGGGCATCTTGGTCCCGGATCTCCAGTGGGATCGGTGCAGCTCGCGTGGTGTCAATCGTCGTGTCGAACGAGGCGTCGTCGGGGACAGCCTGCATGGTACGAACGTCGGCCGCGCGTAGGTCGTGGACCAGCCGGAAACGGCCCGGTAGCCCGATCGCCTGGCCGAACACTCCGCTCGGCTCGACGATAGTCACGTCGTGCCCGGACGCGACGAGACGGTCCGCGAGGGACAACGCGGGGTTGTCGCCGCCGTGGAGCACGACCCGCGGGCCGGGGCCGTGGTCGTCGAGACCGCGGATCCACCCGGCCCACGGATCGATTCCCGGCCACGTTGTTCCTGTCGCGTCGATCACCGTGTCGGGGTTGAGTTCGGCGATCAGTTCGGTGCTGACCTGGGCGCCAAGGCGGATGTCGACGTCGGCCTGTTCGACTTGTCGAACCAGGTAGCGACGCATTTTCTCCAACACCGGGTCGCACGCCCCGGCGATCAGCAACCGCCCGCCCAACTCGGTGCCGGACTCGAGATCGTGAGCGCCTACGAGCCGGTCTCCGATCAGCGCCTGCGCGAGGAGAAGCAGCAGGTGCCGGGTGACCTGCAGTGGATGGTCACTCCGCGTGAGGACGTCGACGCGACGCTCGAGAAGGCCGCCGAGGACGCGCGCGCCTCCGGCGTCGCCGAGGTCCGCATCCATGCGCGCCAGGGTGACCCGGCCGACGCGATCCTGGACGTCGCCGAGGAGCTCGACTCCGACCTCATCGTGGTCGGGAACAAGGGCATGACCGGCGCCAAGCGCTTCCTGCTCGGCTCGGTGCCGAACAAGGTCAGCCACCACGCGCCGTGCAGCGTGCTGATCGTCCGCACCAGCTGACGCACCGGTGATCTGACCTTCGGGGACGTCGCGCCCGCCCACCCGGTCGACCACTCGGCCGACCCGGGGTCCCC